>CAXBMV010000007.1:0-19372 GCA_963976575.1 uncultured Gammaproteobacteria bacterium
CTTTCCTGGCTGGCCAGCGATGCCGGCCTTGCAATCATCGGCCTGTCTATTTCCAGCGGTTGCGCCTACAGCATGTTTTTCTACACGATAAAAACCTCCGGCCCCGTGTTTGCCAGCCAGTGCGCTTATATCGTCACCCTGTCCGGCGTTGCCTGGGGGATTATCCTGTTTTCCGAACAGCACAGCCTGTGGGTCTGGATTTCGGTGATAGTGATGATGCTGGGACTATTCCTGGTCTCCCCACAAAAGGTCATAGCCAGTGTTTCCACCGCCCCCGGCTGAGCTGATTATTAAGGCGAAAATTGCAAAAATGTGACCCTCGTGCCGCATTTCAGTGCGCCAATCGATCATGATACCCTGTTCGGGGCTGTTGTTATGCAGCCGCCAGGAAGCTGAATATGAAAATAGAATTTTACGGCGTACGCGGTTCTACCGCCGCACCCGGGCCACAGACTGCCAAGTATGGGGGCAATACTTCCTGCGTTCATATTGAGCTGGAAAATGGCCACGACCTGGTGCTCGATGCCGGTACCGGCATCCGTATGCTCGGGCAGAAACTGGTGCGCAAGTCCGGCGCGTTGAACCTGTTGCTGTCGCACGGCCACTGGGATCATATCCAGGGCTTTCCGTTTTTCGAGCCTATCTACCAGCCCAACCGGGATATACACGTGTACAACAGCGTCGAATCGGGTGATCGCCTGTTTTCCTCGTTGTTCGAACAAATGGACGGCACCAATTTTCCGATCAAGGTCGAAGACCTGCCCTCGAACAACATGTCCAAATTCAAGGGCATAGAGAGCGAGCTTTACGAACGCGAGGGCATTACCCTGGTGAAGCAGTCGCTTAACCATCCGGGTGGCGGCGTCGCCTACAAAATCACCGAAAACCATGTCACTGTCGCCTATGTCACCGACAATGAGCTGGAGCCACCGGGTTCAATGCATACCAGCTACGACAAGTGGGTTAATTATCTGCACGGCGTCGACGTGTTAATCCACGATGCCCAGTACACCGAAGATGACATGCCGCACAAGCACGGCTGGGGGCATTCTTTGATTTCGCAGGTGCGCAGGCTGGCCAGCGATGCAGAAGTCGGCTGCCTGGTCATGTTTCACCACGATCCGGATCGCAGCGATGCCGAGCTCGATGAAATTCAAATCGAAAACGAAAAATTTCTGAAATCGAATCACGCCCCTGCACGCAGCATCTGCGCAGCTGAAGGCATGATCATCACTCTGAGCAAACCGATACTCGGGGGCAAAACCCGCATTGAAATAAGCTGATGCCGGCTCCCTGCCAACGCATTGCTCAGCCGCGCAAACCTGCCTCGTAGTCGGCGATAAAAGCGGGCGACAACTGACGCAATCGCTGAAGGTCCACGCGACCCGAGCGGGTCAGATAACTGAAAGCAAACTCCATCGCCGGCAACGACATCTTGCCTCGAAAATCATCGTACCAGGCTGCCGATGTATTCGCCGCATCGACAATCTTGCGCGCTATCGGCTGACGGCGGGCCTGAAAATCCTGCAGCGCGCTGTGCAGGTCATCCTGCTGTTGCAGCGCAGTCGACAGGGCGATAGCGTCTTCCAGTGCCAGGCGCGTGCCGGAGCCAATTGAAAAATGCGCAGTATGCGCGGCGTCGCCGATAATAACGCGCTTGCCGACTACCCAGTTGTCGCACCATAGCCGCGGAAACTGGCGCCAATGGGATTTGTTTGTCAGTAGCGGAGCACCCTGCAGTGTTTCGGCAAACAGATGTTCGCAGACCCCGGCCGATTCCAATTCATTCATATCGGCGAACCCATAGGCATCAAAACTCTGCTGATCGCATTCGACGATGAAGGTACTCATTTGCGGGCTGTAGCGATAGTGGTGCGCGTTGAACACACCCTGCTCACTTCGCAGGAAAGTCTGCGTCAGCGTATCGAAGACGCGCGTTGTTCCAAACCAGGCAAAATGATTGGCGAAGTAATCCATGCGCGCCTCGAATGCAGACTCATTGCCCCGACGCAACAGCGAATTGAGACCATCTGCGCCTATCACCAGGTCGGCATTGGCTTCCACTTCTGCAATCGAGTCCGCGGTATGCTCAAAGCGCATTTCGACGCCAAGCTGGCGCGCCCGTTGTTGCAGCAATTGCAATAATTGCAATCTTCCCAGGGATGAAAAGCCTATGCCGTCGAGGGTGACAGGCTCGCCCTGCAGGCTTAACGTCATGTTGCGCCAGGTTTGCATATGCGGCGTAATCAACGCATGAGTCTCGGCATCGTCGCTGCGCAGGAAATCCAGCGCCTGGTCGGAAAAGACGACGCCAAAGCCAAAGGTGGCATCGGCCGGGTTTTGTTCGCTAACCCTGACATGCAGTGCAGGCATGGTCGACTTCAACAGGATGGCGCTGTAAAGACCGGCAGGACCGGCGCCAATAATTTCAACCCTGTTTAACTTAACCATGAAGACATCCTCAATCGCTGGAGCGTTTCGATCACGCTGTTCTTAAATACACAGCTGGATAATCAAATACCGAGATAACTGGCCTTCAGTTCTGCATCGCCGATCAATTGATCGGAAACTCCCTGCCACACAACCTGCCCTTTTTCGACGATGTAATGTTGATCCGCAATATGCGCAAACTCATCGATATTTTTATCGATCAGCAATATCGTCAGTCCTGATTGTTTCAACTGTTCCAGTCGACGCCAGATTTCCTGACGGATCAGCGGCGCCAAACCCTCGGTGGCTTCGTCGAGGATTAACAGTCGGGGGTTCAGCATAAGCGCACGCCCTATCGCCAGCATTTGCTGCTCTCCGCCAGACAACTGGTTACCCTGATGATCGAGTCGCTCGGCCAGCCGTGGGAAGAAATCCAGCACCCGCTCCAGCGTCCAGGGGTCATCGCTGGCCGCGTAATTGGCCGCGGTGGCGATCAGGTTTTCGCCTACGCTCAGGTTGGGAAATATCTGTCGGCCTTCCGGCACCAGGCCGATGCCCAGTTGAGCGACCTGGTAGGCCGGCTTGCCGCTAATCACTTCACCATTGAAACGAATTTCGCCGCTGCCACTGGCGAGCGTGCCGATGATCGAACCCACCGTGGTGGTCTTACCCATGCCATTGCGACCAAGCAAGGTGGTCACCTGTCCCTGCTGACATTGCAGACTCATGCCAAACAGGGCCTGAATACTGCCGTAAAAAGTTTCTACATTATTCAGCTCAAGCATCCGCGCCACCCAGATAAGCCTTTTGCACTGCTTCGTTGCGACGAATATTTTCCACGCTGTCGGTGGCAATGATATGGCCATTCACCATTACCGAGAGCTGGTCAGCCAGGCTGAATACCGCGTCCATGTCATGTTCCACCAGCAGGATGGTGACCTCACCTTTGAGCCGCTTGAGAATTTCCACCATCATCGACCCCTCTTCCTTGCCCATGCCAGCCATGGGCTCGTCCAGCAACAGCATGCGCGGCTTCATCGCCAGCGCCATGGCAACCTCGAGTTGACGTTGTTCACCATGAGAAACATTCGCCGCGGTGCGCCCGGCGCGGTCATCCAGGCCCACCTCGGCAAGGCTTGTCATCGCGGCCTGCTTCAGCGAAGAATCGTGTTTTACCGGCGCCCAGAAGCGAAACGAGTGACCCGAACTGCCCTGTACTGCGAGCATCACATTCTCGAGCAGCGTCATCGGCAATACCACGCTGGTAATCTGGAAAGAGCGCGCCAGACCAGCGCGAGCGCGTCGCGCCATGCTGTAGTCGACTATGCTTTGGCCGGCAAATTCGATGTCGCCACTATCCGGTCTGATTTGTCCTGACAACTGTGCAAGCAAGGTAGTCTTTCCGGCACCGTTGGGGCCTATAACCGCATGAATCTGCCCCTGCTCAACATTCAGATTGAGGTCGTCGGTGGCGTAGATGCCACCAAAATGTTTATGCAATCCGGATACGCGCAGCAAGTGATCAGCCATGATCCTCTCCCTTGCCATCCAGGCGGCTAAACCAGCCGTGGATGCCGCCCTTGCCAAACAATACCAGGGCGACCAACAGGCCGCCGAAAATCAAATGCCAGTAAATGGTAATCGTCGACAGGACTTCTTCGAGCAGAACATACATCAGGGTGCCGACCAGCGGGCCGAAGAAGCTGGCGACACCGCCGATGATGACCATGAACATCAATTCACCGGAACGCGCCCAGCCGATCATATCGGGACTGATGAAGCCGGTGAAATTACCCAGCAACATGCCGGCAAGGCTGCACAGCATTGCCGATAATACGTAGCAGGCGAGCCGGTAGCGATAGGTATTGAACCCCAGTGCCTGCATGCGTTGCTCGTTGAATTTACAGCCGACTATGACGCGACCGAAGCGCGCATGCACCAGCCGATGGACGAAAAACATCGAAGCCAGTAGCAGCGCGAATACCCAGTAATACAGACTGGTGCTGCTTTCCATGCTGATCAGCTCGGGGAACTCGCTGCGTGAATAAATCACCAGGCCATCGTCTGCGCCGTATTCCTCGAGGCTGAGAAAAGTGAAATAAACCATCTGGCTGAACGCCATCGTGATCATGATGAAATAAACGCCCCTGGTGCGCAGGCTGATGGCGCCGGTGATCAATGCGAAGACCGCGCTCACCGACAGGGCCAATGCGATATGCAACCAGCCGTTATAAAAATCATAGTAAGAGGCTATGCCGACACTGTAGGCACCGATACCGATATAGGCGGCGTGGCCGAGGCTGACCATACCACCGAAGCCGAGTATCAGGTTCAGGCTGACCACCGCAATCGCGAGGATTAAGGCACGGCTTAACAGGTCGAGATAAAAAGGCTGGTCTATCCACTCGAAGATAAAAGGTGCCAGCGCGAGTATCAGCAGTAACAGCGCATAGATACGAGATGACAGCTTGCTCGGCAGGTAGGCCATTAATTCATCCCGGCCGGGGGGAATAGTCCCTGTGGCCGAAACGCCAGCACGGCGGCCATCAGTATATAAATCAGCATCGCCGATAGTGCCGGGGCAGCGGTTTCGGCATAGTTGCCTGGCATGAACAAGCCAAGCAACAGATCAAGATAGGATCGGCTCAAGGTATCGATGAGCCCCAGTATCATGGCGCCGTAAAAAGCACCTTTTACCGAGCCTATACCGCCAATGATCACCACCACGAAGGCGACGATAATAATGTCGTTACCCATGCCGATGCTGGCCTCGGTAATCGGAGCGATCAGCATGCCGGCGAGACCTGCCATAGCCGCGCCCAGTGCGAAAACGAAAAGAAACAGGCGATTGATGTCAACCCCGAGCGCTTCCACCATGGTTCGGTTGGAGGCACCAGCGCGGATCAACATGCCGAGGCGGGTATGCGTCACCAACAGGTAAAGAAATGCTGCGACCAGAAGCCCTGCAATAATGATCACCAGGCGATAAGTTGGCAAGACTATCTCCCCCAGCGTGAGTTGTCCGTTGAGCACATCGGGCAGTGCAATGGCCATGCCGGATGCACCCCAGAGCAGGTGAACCAGGGTATCGAAGATCAATATCAGGCCGAAGGTAACCAGCACATGATCGAGGTGATCTTCGCGGTAGAGTTTGCGCGCGATAAACCATTCCACCAGCGCACCGACGGCAAACACACCGACCAGGCCAATGACTACGCCGAGCACAAAGGATCCGCTATAAGCGACGATGCTGCCGCAGAAATAGGCACCAATCATGTAGAACGAACCGTGCGACAGATTGATGAAGTCCATGATGCCGAAGATCAGCGTCAGGCCCGAGGCCAGCAGGAACAATAACAGCCCGAGCTGCAGCCCGTTCATCAACTGGGTGATGAGGAGATTCCAGTCCATAGCGATTTATATACAGGGATTGCAACAGCGGATTCCCGGGGACCGGGAACCCGCCATCGAAGCTTGACTACTTCAACTTACACTGGGAGGCGTAGGGATCCTGATGGTTCTTGTACACCGTGGATACTATCTTTGTGGTCCAGCGCCCCTCGTCATCGGCTACTACTTCGCGCAGATAAAAATTTTGCACCGGCATATGATTATTGCCATAGCTATACTTGCCGCGCACAGAATTGTAATTGGCCGATTTCAACGCTTTACGTATACCACTCTTGTCATGCAGGTTGCCCTCAACGGCTTCGACCGCGCTCTTGATCAGCATGATCGAGTCATAGGACTGGGCACCGTAGAAAGACGGGTACTTGCCGTATTTTTTCAGGTAGTCCCCGACGAAGCGCTTGTTCGCTGCGTTGTCGATGTCGGGTGACCATTGCTGGGTATTTTTCGAACCGAGTACACCGTCGAGGCCGGCGGCCTGCAGCTTGGGCAGTGCAATCGCATCAACCGTGAATACGCTATACAGTGGCATCAGACCCTGCAAGCCAGCCTGCTGGTATTGCTTGATGAATGCGCCACCGGCTTTTCCGGGATAAAACACAAACATGGCTTCCGCGCCCGATGCCTTGGCCTTGGCTAGTTCTGCGGAAAAATCCAGCTGCGCGTCGGCGCCCCACTTGGTCAAATCCTTGCCCATGATCTTGCCTTTGAAGGTGCTCTCGACACCATTCGACATATCTTTACCGGCGGCATAGTTCGGCGCCATGATATAGATCGACTTGACGCCATTCTGGTTGAGGTATTCGCCCAGGGCCATAGGTGTCTGGTCATTCTGCCAGGATGTGGAAAAGAAATTCTTGTCGCAGCGCTTGCCCGCCATCTGTGACGGTCCTGCGTTGGCGCTGATGAGGAACTTGTCTGCATCCAGCACCGACTTGGCCGAGGCCAGCAACACATGTGACCAGATATAGCCGGCAACGAAATCGACATCGTCCTGTTTCACCAGCTTGTCAGTTTTCTGCTTACCCACATCCGGTTTGAATCCGTCGTCCTCCATGATCAGTTCGACGTCGAGATTGCCCATCTTGTGACCTATGTGCTCCAGTGCGAGCTCGACCGAGTTTTTCATGTCTTCGCCGATCACGCCTGCGGGGGTGGTGAGCGTGGTGACGAAACCGATTTTGACGCTTGCCGCCTGCGCGAAGCTGGTGACCACAATCGTGCTGGCGATCAGCAGGCTGCGTATTATTTTAATCAACATTGTTACTCTCCTGTGGAGTTATTCATTCATCGATGACCCTGGCCATCGGCTTGTGGTTTGGGCGCTGCTCTGCCCGGTTTATAAAAATCGATTTCCATCCGGGAAATAGCTATTTTAATTATTGCAACCGAAGCCTGGATGAAGCGGCCAGGGTTGCCAGCGGCTATTACACTACAAATCCTGCCGCCTGACACACACTCTTTGTCCTGTCAGGCATGCACTTGCTGCCGTGCTACTGCCTGCTGTCGCTGCCTATGCATAAAATCCGAGGTTAATCGGATCACTTCCCCGGGCTGATCGCGATGCGCTGTATGACCGCAATCGCCTAGCACTGCCACTTCGCAATGCCCGACTTCGCGCCTGATGCCGCAAACCTGTTCAAGCGTACCATATTCATCGTCGATTCCCTGTAGCGCCAGCAGCGGACAAGCAATAGCGCGCAGCTCCTGTGCTATCGTCCAGTCACGAAACAAGGGGCTCAGCCAGTCATTATTCCATCCCCAGAAGGCCGAATCGACATCTTCGTGATAAGGCGCCAGCCTGTCTTTTAAATTACTTTCCAGGTAAGCCCTGCGCGTCTTTTCGATGCTGCTGATGCTCAAGTCTTCGACCAGGATATGGGGCGACACCACCACCAGCCCGGCAAGCCTTGTTGCACGATGCGCCGCGTATATCAATGCAATCGAAGCACCATCGCTATGCCCGAATAGCCAGGGCGGATTGTTCAGGGTATCGACGCGAAGCGCCTCGAAAAGGGCTGGAAGCAATTCACAGGCCTGCAAATGCATGAAATCCACACCCCAGTCCTCATCTCGCGAACGTGGCGTCGATGCGCCATAGCCGGGGCGCGAAAAAACCAGCCCGCGATAACCCAGGGCCTCGCACAGGGTTGCCGGAAAATCTTTCCACATGGCCAGCGAGCCCAGGCCTTCGTGCAGGAAAACGATCAACGGGCGATCATCTTTTCCGAGCCACTGATACTCGATACGCAGCGAACGATGCTGCCACTCGATGTCGATGTACTCGACCTCCAAGTTCAGGCCTCGCTTTCTCTGGCGCGCAGACGAAAGCGTTGAATCTTGCCGGTCGCCGTCTTGGGTAATTCTTCGGTAAACTCGATGATGCGCGGATACTTGTAAGGCGCCAGGCGCTCTTTTACAAAAGCCTTGAGCTCCTCGGCGCTGACTTGCTGACCTTCGGCGAGTACCACGAAAGCCTTTGTCTTTAACAACTCCTCGTCATCGATGACGCCGATCACGGCGCATTCCAGCACGCCGGGGTGCTCTGATAATGCGGCTTCGACTTCGAATGGCGATA
The DNA here is from genome assembly GCA_963976575.1 of uncultured Gammaproteobacteria bacterium. GTDB lineage: Bacteria > Pseudomonadota > Gammaproteobacteria. The sequence continues at coordinate 8,417 of CAXBMV010000007.1, forward strand.
CATACATACCGCTAACCCTGAGCATGTCGTCGCTGCGCCCGGAACAGCTGTAGCTGCCATCCTCGTTGCGCAGATACTTGTCACCACTGCGCGTCCATTCACCTTGAAAGGTATCGATGCTCTTGGCGCGGTTGCCCCAATACATCATCGCGGCGCTGGGGCCACGCGTAAACAGATCGCCGATTTCTGCGTCGCCAACCGGGCCTCCAGCGTCATTACGTAACTCTATATCGTAGCCCGGCACCGGATATCCAGAGGAACCGTAACGCACCTTGCCGGGGATATTGGATAGAAATATATGCAGCATTTCGGTAGAGCCAATACCGTCGATGACGTCGATACCAAAGTGCCTGCTGAATCGTTTCGCAAGATCCGCAGGCAAGGCTTCTCCAGCGGATACGGCCAGACGCAGCGACAGACGATCCGACGATGGTTTATCGGCGGCGGCAAGCATGGCGACGTAACCGGTAGGCGCACCAAAAAACAGGGTCGGCTGGTGGGCGATCAATTTTTCGTAAATGACATCGGGGGTCGGGCGTCCTGCGAGTAACACCGACGTCGCACCGACGCTAAGGGGGAAGGTCAACGCATTACCCAGTCCATAGGCAAAAAACAGCTTGGCAGCAGAAAAACAGACGTCCTGCTCGCCAATACCAAGCACTTGTTTGGCATAGGTCTCGCCGGTCCAGTAGGGATTGGCATGGGTATGCACAGTGCCCTTGGGCTTGCCGGTGGATCCCGACGAGTAAAGCCAGAACCCCGGGTCGTCGGGACCGGTAGCGGCAGGTTCGGTCATTGCCGTGGCCTGTTGCAGGGCTTCTTCAATCGACTGTTCGCCGTTCTGCAAGCCTTCGTCCGCGCCGCTGACAAAGACCCGGCGCACTTCCTGTTCGCAACTGCTCATGGCCTCGCGCAGCGTCGGCAACAAGGCGCTAGATACCAGCGCCGCCTGGGCGCGACTGTGCTGCAACATGTAAACATAGTCATCCGCGGTCAGTAGCGTATTCACCGCAACCGGGACGATACCGGCATAGATCGCACCGAGGAAAGCCACCGGCCAGTCATTGCAATCGTGCATCAACAAGAGCACGCGTTCCTCTCGTCTTATTCCGGCATCCTGAAGTGCAGCTGCCATTCGGCGCGTGCGCTCGGCAAGATCGGCGAAACTGAGGCTGCCGTGATCATCGATGTAGGCGGTTTTTTGCCCGCGTCCTCGATTGAGGTCGAGCAGATACCCGCTATAGTTGAATGACTCCGCCTCGACGGGATTAATATCACTACTCATATCATCCTCCAGACCCGCTCCGCCGGGGCATGGCCCCCGCTTGTAAATGCATTCTTCATATTATCGCCGGGTGAATTCTATCCTGCCCTCGGGTAACAGATACATGACCAGAGCCCTCCCCTGGCTGACACTGGGCTTGTGCACACTACCGGGCGGGTAAACTACCCAGCCAGCAGGTTGCTGGTCGAACAATGCATCGCCCTGCAACGGCATGACCAGGTCGATTTCACCATCGGGGTGGCAATGCTCGGGGCCGACAATATTGTCCATCTCAACCACATCTACTGAAAACCGATGCAAATCGTCAGCGGGTTTGAACACGCGACCGTAGCGGATACCGCCGGCTTCGCAATCACAAATCCAGCCTTCTATAATTCCCTCGCGGCAGCTTTTTTGCAGCTGTCGATAGGTTTCGCTGCTGCTGCCATGCTCGTCGTTCAACCAGTCTGCCAGCCCGCTGTCGAGTGCCCTGCCGGCCAACTGGGCGGTTAATTCGGCTATCTGCCGGCGAAATTCTGTCGATGACATATCAGGCTCTCCAGGGTAACAGACACTGCCAACTGACTTGCTATCAGCGCAAACATGAACTATTGTGCATGCATGAACCATAAGTCCCGCTTTCAATTCTGTCAAGCAGTATATTGCACGCCTGCACCAACACGGGTTTCCTGAGATGGAAAAATCAGGCAAAGCCAAAACTGCTGTCGCACCCGCACGCGACCAGCACAAACAACAGTTCCTGGCCGCGCTGGGCGGACGCCTGCGCGCGCTGCGTGATCGCGCCGGCATTACGCGCAAGGCGCTGGCCGCCGCCACAGGTGTTTCCGAACGTCATCTCGCCAATCTCGAATACGGCGAAGGCAACGCCTCGGTGCTGGTATTGCTCGAAGTATCCCAGGCATTGAACTGCTCGCTGGCCGAATTGACCGGCGATTTCACAACCACCTCTGCAGAATGGCTGATGATCCGCTCACTGCTGGAGAATCGAAATGAGGAGGATATGCACAAGGCGCGTATCGCTATCGGGCAGACCCTCGGCGCGAGTATCGCAGCTGACTCCCGCGCCACGCGTATTGCCTTGATAGGCCTTCGTGGCGCCGGTAAGAGCACGCTGGGTAAAATGCTGGCGGAGCATCTCGGCTTCCCTTTTATAGAAATAAGCCGCCAGATCGAAAGCCTGGCAGGCTGTGGCGCGGCCGAAATCCAGGATCTCTATGGCGCCAATGCCTATCGTCGCTACGAACGCCGGGCGCTCGAAGAAGCCATACAGCTATACCCCGAAGTGATCATAGCCACCCCCGGTGGTCTCGTCTCCGATGCGTCCAATTTTGAATTACTGTTATCCCACTGCACTACCGTCTGGTTGCAGGCAAATCCACAGGACTATATGCAACGCGTTATCGCACAGGGTGATTTTCGTCCCATGGCCGGATCAACCGAGGCAATGCAAGACTTGCGCGGCATACTCTCGGCGCGCGAGGATTTTTATTCCAGGGCCGATTGCAACCTGAACACCAGCGAGCAACCGCTGCAGGAGACTTACCAGCGCCTGGTCGACCTGCTTGAGCAGAAAAGATTACAACCAGCGTAACTGCACTATAGTGCTTGACAGTCTCGCTTAACATGCAATATATTGCGCTTTAAACGCATCATAACCCGGAGAATGCGCCGTGCCTCATCCAGACTCTGTCGATTACCAAACAGACCCCAGCCAGTACAAGCACTGGAAACTGAGTTTCGACGGTGCCCTGGCAACCCTGGCGGCCGACTTCGATGAAGATGGCGGTCTCAGGCCCGGTTACAAGCTCAAGCTGAACAGTTACGATCTCGGCGTCGATATTGAGCTCAATGATGCGATAAACCGCATCCGCTTCGAACACCCGGAAGTTCGCAGCGTGATTATTACCAGCCTCAAGGACAAGGTATTCTGTTCCGGCGCCAATATCTTCATGCTCGGCGTCAGCAGCCACGCCTGGAAGGTCAATTTCTGTAAATTCACCAACGAGACGCGCAATGGCATGGAAGATGCCTCGCGCCACAGCGGATTGAAATTTATTGCCGCGGTCAACGGCGCCTGCGCCGGTGGCGGTTACGAGCTGGCGCTGGCCTGCGACGAAATCATACTCATCGACGATAGATCCAGCGCGGTCAGCCTGCCGGAAGTACCTCTGCTCGGCGTGCTGCCGGGTACCGGGGGCCTCACCCGTATTACCGACAAGCGTCATGTGCGCCACGACCTCGCCGATATTTTCTGCACCACCAGCGAGGGTGTGCGCGGGCAAAGAGCCATGGACTGGCGCCTGGTCGACCAAATCGCAAAGCCCGCTGTATTCGAACAAACCGTAAGCGAACGCGCCGAGGCGCTGGCCGCATTGAGCGACCGCCCCGCCGACGCCAAGGCTATCACCCTGACGGCACTGCAGCGCAGCATCGATGACAAGGCCTTGCACTATGCGCATATCAGCGTCGAGATGGATCGCGCCGCGCGCACCGCCACATTCCTGATAAAAGCACCGGCAGGCAAACAACCAGCGGATATCGGCGCGATTGAAGCCGCAGGGGTAGACTGGTTCCCGCTGGCACTGGCGCGCGAACTCGAAGACGCAATCCTGTCGATGCGCACCAACGAACCCGAGCTGGGCATCTGGTTGATCAGGAGCGAAGGCGATGCGGATGCAGTACTGGCGATGGATGCCACGCTGCTTGAACACAAGAATCACTGGCTGGTAAGAGAAACCATCGGCTGGCTACGACGCAGCTTCAGCCGATTCGATGTATCTTCGCGCAGCCTGTTCGCGCTGATCGACGAAGGCAGTTGCTTTGTAGGCAGCTTCCTCGAACTGGCGCTGTGCTGCGATCGCAGTTATCAACTGGCCCTGCCCGATGAGCCCGCAGCCGCACCACGGATACAGGTCGGCGAAGTCAATTTCGGCCTCTATCCTATGGTCACTGGTGAGAGTCGCCTCGAACGCCGTTTTTATCACGAACCCTCCCCGCTCGACGCAATTCGAGAGCGGCTGTTACAGCCGCTGGACGCCGACGCTGCTTTCGACCTGGGACTGGTCACCAGCAATCCCGATGATCTCGACTGGGAGGACGAACTGCGTATCGCCATAGAGCAACGCGTTTCTATGTCGCCCGATGCGCTCACCGGGATGGAGGCCAACCTGCGCTTCAATGGCCCGGAAAACATGTTGACGCGTATCTTTGGCAGGCTCACCGCCTGGCAAAACTGGATTTTTCAGCGCCCCAATGCGGTCGGCGAAAGTGGCGCGCTCAAAGTTTACGGTACCGGCGAAAAAACCGCCTTTGACTGGAACCGGGTCTAATTTAATCAGGAGAATGTCATGTCTTCGATCGACTACAATGAAAGAATACCGAACAACGTCAATCTCGGTGAAGATCGTGCGCTGAAACGCGCTCTCGAGCATTGGCAGCCGAACTACCTTAACTGGTGGCAGGACATGGGACCCGAGTCATCCCGGGATCTTGAAGTTTACCTGCGCACCGCGACCAGCGTCGACAAGGAAGGCTGGGCGCAGTTTGATTTCGTCAAGATGAAGGATTATCGCTGGGGTATTTTCCTTAACCCGGCCGAAAACGATCGCAAAATCCATTTCGGCGACCACAAGGGTGAAGACGTCTGGCAGTCGGTGCCGGGAGAATACCGCGCCAACCTGCGTCGTATCATTGTTACCCAGGGCGATACCGAACCGGCCTCGGTTGAGCAACAGCGCCACCTCGGTGGCACCGCTCCAAGCATGTACGACCTGCGGAATCTGTTCCAGGTGAATGTCGAAGAAGGCCGCCACCTCTGGGCCATGGTTTACCTGCTACACAAGCATTTCGGTCGCGACGGTCGCGAAGAAGCGGAAGCCCTGCTGGAACGGCGCAGCGGCGAGGAAGACAACCCGCGCATATTGCAGGCATTCAATGAAACAACGCCGGACTGGTTATCGTTTTTCATGTTTACCTATTTCACCGATCGCGACGGCAAGTACCAGCTGCATGCGCTATCCGAATCCAGCTTCGATCCTCTGGCGCGTACCACGCGTTTCATGCTGACCGAAGAGGCGCACCACATGTTTGTCGGTGAATCCGGTGTGGCACGCATCATCCAGCGTACCTGTGAAATCATGAATGAATTGAAGACCGACGACCCGGCCGCGTTGCGCGCCGCCGGGGTGATCGATCTACCCACCCTGCAGCGCTACATCAATTTTCATTTCAGCGTCACCATCGATTTGTTCGGCGCCGATGAATCAAGCAACGCGGCAAGCTTTTATTCAACCGGCTTGAAGGGCCGCTATGCCGAGAAGAAACGCAAGGATGATCACGTTTTGAAAAACGACAGCTACGCGGTAATCGAAGCGGTGAATGGCAAACTCGTGGAAAAACAGGTACCCATGCTGAATGCGCTCAACGAAGTATTACGAGACGATTACATCAGGGATACGGTATCGGGCGTCAGGCGCTGGAACCGGATTATCGAGAAATCCGGGGTATCCCACGAACTGACCGTTCCGCACAAGGGATTCAATCGCAAGATCGGTGCGCTGGCCGTCGTACTTGTCAGCCCGGATGGCCTGGTCGTCGATGAACGGCAGTGGCAGCAGCATGAATCCAGCTGGTTACCCTCGCAGGAAGACCGCGACTTTATAGCCAGCCTGATGGGGCGCGTCGTCGAGGTGGGCAAATTCGCCAACTGGATTGCACCACCCGCGCTTGGCATCAATCGTCAGCCAGAAAACTTCGAGTACATTCGCTTCAACTAACTTGCTGCACCTCGACAGCGCCGCTATAAGCGGTTTAACATCGGTCCGACGCGCAGACGGACCGATGAAATCGGCACTGGCACTGCGCAAGCGGAGAACAGCATGACCGAGCCACAAACCATAGTGATCAGTTCGCCTGCCAGCGGTGTGGCACAAATTACCATGTCGCGAGCGGAAGTATTCAATGCCTTCGACGAAACCATGATTGCCGAGCTGGACGCTGCCTTCGCACAACTGGTCGCGGATGACAGCGTGCGCGTCATAGTCCTCGCCGGCGACGGCAAGCATTTCAGCGCCGGTGCAGATCTGAAATGGATGCAGCGTGCCAGCGAGGAATCGCGTGAATGGAACCTCGCCGATGCGCGCCGCTTCGCGGCGATGCTCGGCAAAATAGACGCCTGCCCGAAACCCACAGTGGCGCGCTTACAGGGCGCAGCGCTGGGCGGCGGTGTCGGCCTCGCCTGCGCCTGCGACATTGCCATTGCTGCTGACAATGCCAGCTTCGCCGTCAGCGAAGCAAAATTCGGCATCATCCCCGCTACTATCGGGCCCTACCTGATCAACGCGGTGGGCAAGCGCCAGGCGCGCCGCTTGGCCCTGACCATGGCGCGCATCCGCGCCGAAGAAGCACTGTCCATAGGCCTGGTGCATCAGCTGGTTGCGCTGGATGATCTCGACAGCGCTGTCGATGCATGCCTGCAGGAACTACTCATCGGTGGCCCCGCTGCACAACGCGAAATCAAGGCCCTGTTCGCCCAGCTACATGTCGGACCGGTAGACGAGGAAGTGCGCGAACTGAGTGCACAAACCATTAGCCGTGTGCGCGGCAGCGACGAGGCTCGCGAAGGTTTTGCCGCCTTCCTCGGCAAGCGCCCGGCCAGCTGGATCCGCGAATGACAGACAGTCTTGATAGCATAGCGGTACTGGTGGTCGGCGCCGGCATCATGGGTAGCGGTATCGCGCAGGTTGCGGCCCAGGCCGGTCATCGCGTCTTGTTATTCGATAGCAAGCCGGGCGCTGCCGCCACGGCGCGGACAAAACTCGAAACCACGTTTAACAAACTGATAGCAAAAGGTAAGTTCAGCGAACAAAGCGGGCGCCAGACTCTCGAGCGGATAGATACTGTCGATAATCTCGAAGCCAGCAGCAAGGTGGGCCTGGTTGTAGAAGCCATAGTCGAAGACCTGGCGATGAAGCGCGAACTGTTTTCACAGCTGGAAAACTTCGTCAGCAAAGACTGTCTGTTGGCGACCAATACTTCATCGATTTCGGTGAGCGCCATTGCCAATGGCCTGAAATTCCCGGAACGTCTCGTCGGCATGCATTTCTTCAACCCGGTACCATTGATGAAGCTGGTCGAAGTCGTCTCCGGGGTGCACAGTGATGCAAGCACCGCCGAGACCATATTCGCGCTGGCCGAATCCTGGGGCAAGGTCGCCGTACATGCGCGTTCGACACCCGGCTTTATTGTCAATCGCATCGCGCGCCCCTATTACGCAGAAACCCTGGCACTGTTACTGGAGCAGGCTGCCACACCCGCGCAACTCGACGCCTGCCTGCGCGGCGCCGGTTTTCGCATGGGCCCTTGCGAACTGATGGACCTGATCGGTCACGACACCAATTTTGCAGTTACCCAATCGGTATACGCAGCCAATTTTTTTGACAAGCGCTACGCACCTTCGCTGATACAGCAGCAACTGGTCGATGGCGGACTGCTGGGGCGCAAGTCGGGCCGCGGTTTTTACGATCATGACGACAGGCAGCAAGTCTCAAAATCCAGCTTTGCCCGGCCAGACAGCCCACCGTCGGCAGACAACGTCGAGCTGCATGGAAACGGCCCGGTAGCCGACAGAATTGCAGCCTCTCTGGACCAGCAGGATTGCGACTATCACAGGCAGGACGACAGCGACTGGCAGGGTTTACAGGTTGCTGAGCAGCAACTACGTCTTAGCGATGGATTGGTGGCAAGCCAGCTCGGCAAAGATATCGCACTGTTTGACTTGCCCCTGGGCACAGAACCCGGCAGTGCTCTTGCCTGGAGTCACTCTTCGCGGGCTTCGCAGCAGTGGATTAACGACGTGCCGCAATGGCTCGCATTTCTCGGTTTTTCCGCCCATCTGGTCGCCGATACCCCGGGGCTGGTAGTGGCGCGTACCATCGCCATGCTGATCAACGAGGCTGCCGACGCGGTGCAACAGGGCGTGTGTAGCGAAGCCGATGCCGACCTGGCGATGAGACTTGGCGTTAACTACCCGGTCGGGCCCTTCGAATGGCTGGCCGCATGGGACAGCAACTCGGTCATCGAGATTCTCGACAATCTTGACCGCTATTATCGTGGCGAACGCTATCGCGTCAGCCCCTGGTTGCGTCAACAGGCCTGGCACAATCCATGAAATTTGCAGACTTTTATATCGGCCAGATCATCGAGCTGGGCCCCTACCCGCTGGACGAAGAAGAACTGGTGGAATTCGCAACTGCCTGGGATCCACAGTGGTTTCATACCGATGCCGAAGCAGCCGCGCAAGGCCCCTTCGACGGTCTCATCGCCAGTGGCTGGCATAGCTGCTGCATCGCCATGCGCCTGGCTGTCGACCAGGTATTAAAAGGGTCGGAGTCATTTGCCTCCCCCGGTCTGAAGTATCTTAAATGGTTGCACCCGGTCCGTGGCGGAGACGAATTGTTGCTGAAACTGACCGTGCTCGATCTGCGCCGTTCCAGCAAACGCCCCGAACTCGGCATACTCGAGTGGCGCTGGCAATTGCGCAACCAACAGGGTGTCGAGGTACTCGAACTCGAAGCCACCAGCATGTTCAAACTGGAAGCGGAGTAATATCAATGTCCGAAGCTTTTATCTGCGACGCGATTCGCACTCCCTTCGGCCGCTACGGTGGCGCCCTGTCGTCGATACGAAGCGACGATCTCGGCGCGCTACCCATTGCCGCCTTGATGGCGCGTAACCCCGGCATCGACCGGGATGCCATTGAAGACGTCATTTACGGCTGTGCCAACCAGGCTGGCGAAGACAACCGCAATGTGGCCCGCATGGCGGCTTTACTGGCCGGGCTTTCTGAAGCCGTGCCGGCTACCACGATCAATCGTCTCTGCGGTTCCGGCATGGACGCGGTGGGCATGGCCGCCCGCGCAATCAAGAGTGGCGAAACAAGCCTGATGATTGCCGGTGGCGTAGAAAGCATGAGCCGCGCCCCTTTCGTCATGCCCAAGTCCGAGAGCGCCTTCAGCCGCTCTAACCAAATTTACGACACTACCCTCGGCTGGCGATTCGTCAACCCGCTGATGCAGCAACATTATGGTGTCGACTCCATGCCGGAAACCGCGGAAAACGTTGCCAGCGAGTACAACATAGCGCGAGAGGCACAGGACTTGATGGCCTTGCGCTCGCAGCAAAATGCAGCCCGTGCACAAGGCGAGGGTTTCTTCGCCGCAGAAATCGCGCCAGTTAGCGTTGCCCAACGCAAGGGCGATGCCATCATTGTCAATAAGGACGAACATCCGCGCGAAACCACGCTGGACAAGCTGGCTGCGCTGCAAGCGATTGTCAAACCCGACGGCACAGTCACCGCCGGCAATGCCTCCGGCATCAACGACGGTGCCTGCGCGCTGTTACTGGCTAGCGAAGCAAGCGCCAGCCAACACGGTCTGACCCCACGCGCACGCGTGCTCGGTATGGCGAGCGCAGGCGTTGCGCCGCGCATCATGGGTATGGGGCCTGCGCCGGCAAGCCGAAAAGTGTTGGCATTAACCGGGCTAAGCCTGGAACAACTGGATGTCATCGAATTGAACGAGGCCTTTGCCGCTCAAGGCCTGGCGGTATTGCGTGACCTCGGTCTCGCCGACGACGACCCGCGCGTGAATCCCAATGGCGGCGCGATTGCGCTGGGTCATCCGCTAGGCGCCAGTGGTGCACGCCTGATTACCACTGCGGTCAACCAGTTGCATAGTAGCGGCGGCCGTTACGCGCTGTGTACCATGTGTGTCGGCGTCGGCCAGGGTATCGCCGTGATACTGGAACGGGTTTGATTTCTGCGACTGATGCCATTTATGCAACCCGCTAGCGCAGACATGGTGAGCTGAAACCATGATCACCTCTCTGGAAAAACCGTCCGTGCCTCGCGCCGGCTGGCGCCAGTTATGGCAGGATTTTGGCGTTGGCTACGCTGCCAATGGCTTCATCGGCTGGGTCTTCTCTGCGACTGCGCCAGTGGCAATTATACTCTCGGTCGGCAGCCGCGGCGGACTCTCCGAGGCAGAAATCGCTTCCTGGCTGTTTGGTGCGTTTTTCATCAATGGCTTGATCACTATCCTGTTCTGCTGGTTATACCGACAGCCGCTGGCTTTCTTCTGGACTATTCCGGGTACAGTATTAATCGGTCCTGCTCTGGAACACCTCAGCTTTGCCGAGGTGATCGGCAGTTTTTATCTTACCGGCCTGCTCATGTTCCTGCTCAGCATAACCGGTTGGGTTCGGCGCGCGATGGCCGCAGTACCCATGCCCATAGTGATGGGCATGGTCGCCGGGGTGTTTCTGCGTTTCGGCCTCGACCTGGTCAGATCGCTGCACTCCGATGTCGCCATCGCCGCGCCCATGGTGATTACCTGGGTCTTCCTGCCGCCAATGATCGGAGCACTGCTAGCGGGCATAGGGGCCGCGTTGCTCGCAGGACGCCTCGACGCCAACGCCTTTGGCGCAATTCAACTTATCCAGCCCGTATTCCAGGCGCCGGCCTGGTCGCTGGCGGCAGCGATCGAGCTGGTGATACCCTTGGCGATCACGGCACTGGTGGTGCAAAACGGCCAGGGCATCGCGGTGTTACGCGCGGTTGGTCACCAGCCACCGGTAAACGCAATCACCGCAGCCTGCGGCATAGGCGCGATGCT
>CAXBMV010000008.1:0-17314 GCA_963976575.1 uncultured Gammaproteobacteria bacterium
TTCAGCATGGCCGACGCCGCCGCGATTGCGATTATCGGCGGTGCCGATGGCCCGACCGCGATTTACGTCGCCTCGCGCCTGGCACCCGATTTACTCGGCGCCATCGCCGTGGCGGCCTATTCCTACATGGCGCTGGTGCCGATTATTCAACCGCCGATCATGAAACTCCTGACCACCGAGGAAGAACGCAAGACCAAGATGACGCAGCTGCGCCAGGTCAGCAAACTGGAAAAAATCCTGTTCCCGTTAATCCTGGTGCTGATAGCGATATTGTTACTGCCCTCGGCCACCCCGCTGATCGGCATGCTCTGCTTCGGCAACCTGCTCAAGGAATGCGGTGTGGTCGATCGTCTCAGCAATACCGCACAAAATGAATTGATCAATATTGTCACCATATTTCTCGGTCTCGCGGTAGGCTCCAAACTCGAGGCGGACAAATTTCTCAGCGCCGAAACCATCGGCATACTGCTGCTGGGAATGGTTGCATTCTCGATAGGCACCGCCGCCGGAGTGCTCATGGGTAAGGTCATGTACCGCGTGACAGGTGGCGAAGTGAATCCGCTGATCGGAGCGGCCGGCGTATCCGCGGTGCCCATGGCAGCGCGCGTGGCTAACAAGATCGGTCTGCAGGCCAATCCGCAAAACTTCCTGTTGATGCACGCAATGGGGCCGAATGTCGCCGGCGTTATCGGCTCGGCCGTAGCCGCGGGTGTGTTGCTGGCGATTGTTGGTTAAGTCCGAGTAGCGATACAACGCCTGTTTCACGCAGAGGCGCCAAGACACGGGATGACGTTCTATTAGTTTAAGAGTGACCAGGAATCCAGCAGGTCGAAAGCAACCCTCTGTCATCCCGCGACTTGATCGCGGGACCCAGTGAAAAAAGATGCGTTCGCAGAACGCCGCCACCCCTTATCAAAATAGCTACCACTATCCTACCCACCAACATTCACCGTCATCCCGGAATCTGATTTCTACCAATCACACTGGATCCCGCGGTCGAGCCGCGGGATGACAGGTTTCATTGGGTGGATTAGAGAAAAAAATAATACGTCATCCCGGAATCTGCGCAGCAGATATCCGGGATCTCCAGAAGGTTCACTCTGTTAGGTATGTCTGCCTGTCGACAGCCCATTCGTCGGGAGATCCCGGACAGGCGCTGCGCGCCTTCCGGGATGACGTCCTTCTTTATTTGGGAGTGTACAACGCCTGTTTCACGCAGAGGCGCGGGGATCGCAGGGGGATTGCGGTGGTTCCAGACCTGCCAGCTGGCAACTCATTTCTGCTAACTAAATTACAAACTAGAAAACCGTCATCCCGGAATCGACACGAAGTGTCGTCCCGGAAACGCCGCAGGCGTTGTCCGGGATCTCCAGAAGGTTCACTCTGTTAGGTATGTCTGCCTGTCGACAGTCCATTCGTCGGGAGATCCCGGACAGGCGCTACGCGCCTTCCGGGATGACGTTCTGTTTTTTATTCATCCTCAAACCCAAACGGCTGTACCACCTACCGCCTTTCCTGCGCCTCCGCGTGATCCGATAGCCCGATGCTCGCGATTGATTGAAAGCCGAGCAAACTTGCTTCGTAGCGAAATCTAAGCAGTCGTTGACCTTTGCAGCGTTTCCCAGTCCTGACCCAACCCGACCTCGACATCTGCAGGCTCCAGCATACCCTTGCCCTTGATGATATCGGCGGCGCGCTCGGCCATCATGATGGTCGGCGAATTCAGGTTTCCGTTGGTTATGGTTGGAAAAATCGACGAGTCGACCACGCGCAAACCATCGATGCCATGCAGACGTAAGTTCGAGTCCACCACCGCCATGTCATCCTCACCCATGCGGCAGGCGCAGGATGGATGGTAGGCCGATTCCACCGAGGAACGTACGAAGGCATCGATTTCGGCGTCGCTTTGCACCGCTTCACCCGGCTGGATTTCCGGCCCGCGGTAACCGTCCATCGCCGGCTGGGCAATGATTTCGCGGGTAAGGCGCACACAGGCGCGGAAGGCTTCGATATCCTCTTCCTGCTGCAGATAATTAAAACGAATTTCCGGCTTGTCCTGCACGCTGGCGGTACGCGCTCGAATGCTACCCCGGCTCTTCGGCTTGTTATGGCCAACGTGTACCTGGAAACCATGACCGTCAAAGGCGGCATTGCCGTCGTAGCGCATCGCCGCGGGTAAAAAGTGATACTGGATATCCGGCCACTTCACCCCCGCTTTTGAACGGATAAAGGCGCAGGACTCGAAATGGTTGGTCGCGCCCAGACCTTTTTTGGTCAGTATCCAGCGCGTGCCTATGAGGAACTTGCGCCACATGCTGAGTTCGCCATTCAGCGTAATTGGTTGCTTACAGCGGAACTGGAAATAAAACTCGAGATGATCCTGCAGGTTTTCACCAACCCCGGCGAGTTCGTGCTTCACTTCTATGCCGGCCTGATGCAAAACCTTGCCCGGGCCTATGCCGGAAATCTGTAACAAATGCGGTGAAGCAATAGGCCCCGCGCTGAGGATAACTTCGCGCCTGGCCTGCAAAACCTGCAGCTTGCCGTCACGACTGAACTCAACCCCGGTCGCCTTTTTGCCTTCGAGGATGATGCGCTGGGTCAGCGCGCCGGTAATCACCGTCAGGTTGGGCCTGTGCAGCGCCGGTTTCAGGTAGGCATTCGCGGTCGACCAGCGCACGCCATTCTTCACCGTCATGTGCATCGGACCGAACCCTTCCTGCTGGCGACCGTTGTAGTCGTCGGTTTTCAGGTAACCCGCTTCGCCACCGGCCTCGATGAAAGCGCGATACAGCGGGTTTTGCATATTGTTTCCATTGTTAACCGAGAGCGGGCCTTTTTGTGCGCGGTAGTCGTCGCCACCGAAAGCCCAGTCCTCGGCTTTCTTGAAATAAGGCAGGCAATGACGGTAGCCCCAGTCTTTGGCGCCCTGCGCCTCCCATTCGTCGTAATCCATCGCGTGGCCACGCACGTAGACCATGCCGTTGATCGACGAGGAACCCCCCAACACCTTGCCGCGCGGGCAATGCATGCGGCGTTTATCGAGATAAGTTTCCGGCTCGGATTCGTAAAACCAGTTGTACTTCTTCATGTTCATCGGAATCGACAGAGCGGTAGGCATCTGGATGAAAATACTCTTGTCGCTGCCACCGAATTCGAGCAGGGCAACCGAGACATCCGCATCCTCGGTGAGTCGGTTGGCGAGCACGCAACCGGCCGAACCGGCGCCGACTATGATGTAATCGTATGAGTCTGCCATGTTTTTATTCCGCTTTTCTGATCGTCCGGGGTGAGCCCGGTGATTTTGCCATCAATGATGACGTCTATATCAATCGCCGCAAGATCGGCCCGGGCATTTTGACAGAATTCAACCGTGATGGTAATCATCCGCAACGAATTAGTCTTGACTGAATTTGTTATGTCCATTATTCTCGACATATGGATATCAGCGAAACAGTCAAGGCATTAGCCGCCCTGTCGCAGGAGTCGCGGCTGCAGGCATTCAGGCTTCTGGTGCGCTGCGGCTACGACGGCTTGGCGGCAGGCAAGATCGCGACCACACTCGAAATTCCGCACAACACCCTGTCCTCGCATCTGGCGATTATGCAAAACGCGGGGCTTTTAAAATCGAGAAGAGAGAGCCGATCAATAATTTACAGCATCGATTTCGACGGTACCCGTGAATTGCTCTCTTTTCTGATGGAAGATTGCTGTCAGGGTCATCCCGAACTCTGCTTGCCGCGGCTTGAAGACCAAGCTTCAAGTTGCTGCGTAACACCAAACAACTCTGGAGAAAATAAATGAAACGCCTACACATTAACCTCGCCGTCAGCGATCTGGATGCATCGATTCGCTTTTACAACTCGCTGTTCGACGCAGAGCCGACCGTGCAAAAGCAGGACTATGCCAAATGGATGCTGGAAGATCCACGCGTCAATTTCGCTATCTCGACACGCAGCTCTGACAAGGGCCTGGATCACCTCGGCATCCAGGTGGAAGACAAGAACGAATTGAACGAAGTTTATGCGCGCTTAAAAAAGGCGGGTGCACCTGTCATCGAACAGGGCGCGACCACCTGCTGTTACGCACTTTCGGAAAAAAGCTGGATATCCGATCCCGAGGGCCTGTCCTGGGAAACTTTCCTCAGCATCGGCGAGAGTCCGGTTTATGGCAGCGATGAAATCGAATCCGCAGATCAGACTTCATCCTGCTGCCCCACGGTGGAGACGGAACAGGGTAATAGCAGCACAGGTTGTTGCGATCCAGTAGAGCAAAAATCAGCGTGAGTAGTAAGGCAGATTCGCCCATGGGGTTGTTCGAACGCTATTTGTCGCTGTTTTCAAATTCGAGCAGCGCAAGAGCGGGAACTTTTTAGTGGGCAGTCAGATGAAAAAATCACTGGTCGCCGAGGCTCTCGGCACTATGCTACTGGTCGCCACCGTGGTTGGCTCGGGCATCATGGGTGAAAGCCTGGCCGCGGGTAACGACGCCATCGCTCTGCTCGGCAACACCGTTGCCACCGGCGCGATTCTGGTGGTTTTGATCAGTATCTTTGGCCCGGTCTCGGGTGCGCACTTCAACCCGGCGGTCACCCTGGCCTTCCTGCTGCGCGGGCAGATCAGTTTCAAAAAGGCCTGCGCCTACTGGCCGCTGCAAATCGTCGGCGGCCTGCTCGGCACCGTGGTCGCGCATCATATGTTCGAGCTGCCACTGCTGGAAGCCTCGACACACGCGCGCAATGGTCTGTCGCAATTGAGCGCCGAAGTGGTCGCCAGCTTCGGTCTGGTGATCACCATTTTTGGCTGTATCCGCCACAAACCAGACGCAGTGCCTTACGCGGTGGGCTTGTTCATCACCGCCGGTTACTGGTTCACCTCATCGACTTCCTTCGCCAACCCGGCGGTAGCCATCGCACGCAGCTTCACCGATACTTTTTCCGGTATCGCGCCGGCCGACACCCCCGGCTTCATCGTCGCGCAACTGATCGGAGCCTCGCTGGCCGCCGGCTTCGCCGCGTGGATGTTTGCGGATGATTCGTCTGAGAGTTGACCTGTATTGCTGAAAACCTTTAAAAACTACCCGTCATCCCGGAATGCGCGTAGCGCATGTCCGGGATCTCCCGAGGGTTCACGCTGATGGGTATTCCTTTCCTGCCGACAGCCTATTCATCAGGAGATCCCGGACAACGCCTGCGGCGTTTCCGGGATGACAAACTGGTTATTTAGAAGTGCACAACGACTGTTTCGCGCAGAGCGCGCGGGGATCGCAGAGAGTCTGCATGTGGATCGCGATGTTTCGTAGCTTCAAATAAAACCAAAACTTAACCGTCATCCCGGAATGCGCGCAGCGCATGTCCGGGATCTCCAGAGGGTTCACACCGTTGGGTATTCCTTACCTATCCACAGCCTGCTCGTTTGGAGCTCCCGGACATCTGCTACGCAGATTCCGGGACGACGAACTGGAAATTAAAAGTTGTACAACGACTGTTTCGCGCAGAGGAGGCGGGGATCGCAGAGAATAATGAATGTGGGTCGACGACTTTTCGAAACTTGAAAATAACCTAAAAACTAACTGTCATCCCGGAATGCGCATAGCGCATATCCGGGATCTCCCGACGAATGACGCGATGGCGTTTGGAGATCCCGGACAACGCCTTTGGCGTTTCCGGGACGACGATTCGTTACTATTCTCTCACCGCTCAATCGAAAATGGTCATACCGCGGCTTGACTGCGGGATCCAGAGCGATTGGGATAATTCCAGAGTCTTGCGATACTCGGCAAAAGGCCGGGCTGACACTAGCGGGGCAAAGCTATTAAATTCCGTGAACCCTCTGGAGATCCCGGACAGCGCCTTTGGCGCTTCCGGGATGACAATAGCGGAGCTGCGCTCCGCTATTGTCAACTCCAGGGAAACGGGCTACTGGAAACGGGATGCAGTTTGCCTTCGGCGTAACGCGAGAAACGGAAAGGTTCCAACAGTCGGCTTTTCTGCCCGCAGATTTCTTCAGCGGCGAGCTTGCCCACGCCCAGCATCTTGTAACCGTGGTTTGAATCAGCGATCAGGTAACAGTTTTCGCGGAACACATCGATCACCGGAAAACTGTCCGGGGTGAAGGACCCGATACCACCGGAAGGTTCGTTCTTGTAAAACTCGAATTGACCTTCGAATCGCTTCTGACAATGCGCCAGCGCCGAGGTCCACATGTGGGCGAAGTCTTCGCCGACAATGAAGTCAGGGGAATCGACACCGTAGGGATCTACCGCAACGTCGTCGGGATCGGTTTGAATCGCGTAAGGAGCCGCGCCGCCCTGTATGCCACCGAAGTGGAAGTCAGGCTTGTAGTAAATGCCCCACATTTTATCGGTGATCAAACTGCCGTCGTAATCCGAGTAAAGCGGCTCGTTGCTATCGACGTGGATGACCGGTGGAAACCGGCCGTCGTTGGTTTTTTGCAGATCCGGGTCGACACCGAGGGTGCCTTCCTGCAGCGACCAGTAAATCCACATCGGGATATCGCTGTGGATAGTGCCATCGGCCGCCTTGATGTTGACCGTCTTCGGTAATTCAAGCATGTCCCAGACTGTCTTCGCCCATGGACCGGCTCCGATAATGACCATGTCACAGGCGATCTCGCCCTTGTCGGTTTCTACGGCCTTTATCGCGCCGCCGGTCGATTCACTCTTGAAACCGGTTACCGTGCAACCGCTGATAATACGCACGCCTTCATTCTCGGCCTTGGTGGCGAGCGCATACATCGCCTTGGTGTTATTGGCGTAGCCACCGCGTTTTTCGTGTAATACCGAGGTAATGCCCTTCGCCTGCCAGTCGTGGAACAGGCCTTTCATATAATCCATCGACTCTGTCTCGCCTTCGATAAAGGTCGAGTCGTAACCTATGTCTTTTTGTTGTTGCGCAATCGTGGCGACATCGGCGTGCATACTTTCCGGGCTGATCTGCATATAACCAACCGGGTGGTAGCTGTAACCTTCAGGATCGGTTTCCCAGACGCCGACGCTATGCGCCATCAAT
Source organism: uncultured Gammaproteobacteria bacterium (assembly GCA_963976575.1). Lineage (GTDB taxonomy): Bacteria > Pseudomonadota > Gammaproteobacteria. The sequence goes on from CAXBMV010000008.1 coordinate 7,031, forward strand.
TCGCGCATAGCCGGCTGGAAGTAATTGTTGCGTACCACGCCACAGGCAATGCCGGATGCGCCTGCCGCTATGCCGCTCTTGTCGACGATGAGTATGTCGCGGCCATCGCCCTTGCCCTCTGCCTTCAGTTGTAATGCCAGGTGGTAAGCGGTGCTGAGGCCATGAATGCCGGCGCCGACGATGAGGTATTTTACGTGTGATGGAATTGCCATTATTCAACCTGTCTGTCAGTGTTTCTGAAATCGCGACGGGTTCGAATCGACCTGGCGCGTGGAATTGATGGCTGCAGATTAGCCGAATCATCAGCCACCCGCAGAGCAGGAACGACCAAACAAAACACAATTACGACATTTTGAAAACCCGCTATAAGTGCTGTTGCGGGTAATATTCCGGCTGAGAACTATAGCTGGGCTATCGCTTTGCGTATTCTGGCGACAGCCTCTTCAAGCCTGCTGCGCGGGCAGGCAAAGTTCAAACGCAGGTAATCAGCATCGCCAAAATCTACTCCGGGAGAAAAACCAACCCCGGCTTCCTCAAAAAATTGCATCGGCTTATCCAGCCGCAAGGCGGAGACATTTATCCAGGCCAGATAGGTTGCTTCGATCGGGTTCAGGCTTAAACCATCGATGCTGTTTATCTGCTCCAGCAGATAATCGCGATTAGCGGCGAGATAGTTGCATTGCTGTCGATTCCACTCGTCGCAAGACTGGTAGGCCGCGAGTGTTGCGCTATAACCCATCGCGTTCACATAAGGGACTATGCCCTCCGCGGCCCGGCGCATGCGTTGGCGCAACTCCCGATTGGGCACTATGGCGAAGGCACAGCTGAGGCCGGCCAGGTTGAAGGTTTTGCTCGGCGCCATCAGGGTGACACTGCGCTGAGCTATGTCTTCATTTAGCGAGGCGATGGGTATATGCCGTTTACCTTCGTCCAGCAACAAATCGCAATGCACTTCATCGGAACAAACGATTAAATCCTGTTGCTCGGCGATACGGGCGAGTCTGCTGAGCTCGTCTTCGCGGTAGATCGCACCACCCGGATTCTGTGGATTGCAAAACATCAACACAGAACCAGGCTTGCTTTCCTCGGCCGCCAGCCAGTCCAGATCTATCACCATGCGCTGCTGCTGCAAACGCATCGGCATGGGTCGGTTCAGGCGAGCACAAAGCGCAGGTGCCTTGCTGAATGGTGGGTAGATAACTGCCGGTGTGTAGACGCCGTCGCCCGGCTCACCATTGCTGCGACAGGCCAGGTGCAGCCCGCCGACCACGCCTGGCAGCCACATCAACCAGGATGGTTTGATTTCCCAGTCATAGAGCCGCTGCATGCGTTCGACGATGACTTCGATCAGGCGCTCGGGCACATGGGTATAACCGAAGATCCCGTGTTCTGCTCGCCTGCTGAGCGCCTGTTGAATCGGCGGGGCGACGCGAAAATCCGAATCCGCCACCCACATCGGCAAAATATCCCGGCCTGCATATTTATCCCATTTCACGCTATCGCTGTTGCCGCGTTCGACTATCTCATCGAAATCAAAAATCTCATTCATGAATTGCGCATATACCCCCGTTTTGCCGAGCGATCATAAGCCAAGCCCGACAGGCATCCAAGTAACAGATTATTCATTGACCTGACGCGTATCTATTGCGATGCTTTCGCGCCATGCAAAACGAATACGATTACATCATCCTCGGCGCCGGTTCGGCAGGCTGCGTTCTCGCCAACCGTCTCAGCGAATCGGGCGATCACTCGGTGCTGCTGGTCGAAGCCGGTCCTATGGATAACAAGCTGATGATCCAGATCCCGGCCGGGGTACACAGCGTCTACAAGGATCCATCGATCAACTGGAATTACCAGAGCGAGACCGAAGCCGAGCTAGAGCAACGCCATATCGAATTGCCGCGCGGCAAGGTGGTAGGTGGCTCCTCGTCGATCAACTCGATGGTGTACATGCGCGGCCACCCCAAAGACTACGACCGTTGGCAGGACGAACTCGGCCTGCCGGAGTGGAATTACAGCCATTGCCTGCCTTATTTTAAAAGCGGCGAAATCTCCGAACGCGGCGAAAACGAGTGGCGTGGCGGCAGCGGCCCCCTCGGTGTGTCGCAAGCGAAACTGAACAACCCGTTGTTCGACGCTCTACTCGAAGCCGGCAAGCAATCCGGCCAGGGCAAGTCCGACGATCTGAACGGCTACCAACCCGAAGGCGTGGCACGACTGGACAGCACCATCTGGAATGGCAGCCGCTGCAGCGCCGCGGTTGCTCATTTGCGACCGGCGATGGCGCGCAGCAACCTCGACCTGCTCACCCACGCCCTGGTCGAACAGGTACTGCTGGAGAACAAGCGTGCCACGGGTGTACGCATCCAGCATCAGGGCAAGGTGCGCGTCATTCGTGCCAGCCGTGAAGTCATCGTCAGCTGTGGTGCGATCAAGTCGCCACAGCTGCTCATGTTGTCCGGCATCGGTCCGGCCGCAGAATTGAAAAAGCACGGCATCACGGTGAAACAGGATATGGTGGCGGTTGGACAAAACCTGCAGGACCACCTGAAGATTCATTGCGTCTGGCGCTGCACCCGTCCGATCACCTATGCCAAGATCACCCGGCCGTGGAATAAACTGGCCATCGGTCTGCGCTGGCTGCTGAAAAAAGAAGGCATTGGCGCCTCCAATATCTGGGAAGCCGGTGGCCTGATACGCGGTAACGAGGATGTAGATTATCCTAACCTGCAATATCATTTCGCGCCGGTTGCGCCGACTTATCAGGGTCGTAAACTGAGCATGTCACAGGGTTTCACCTTGCAGGTAGACCAGTTACGCCCCGCCAGCAGAGGGCAGGTCACCTTGACTTCGGCTAACCCGGTCGACAGGCCGGCAGCTCAATTCAATTACCTCAGTGATGATCACGACCTGCGCGAGCTGGTCGAGGGTTATCGCAAGATGCAGGAACTGATCCACCAACCCGCTTTTATTGCATCGCGCGGTGAGCGCAAGGTGCCGTCCCCGGAAATCAAGTCGGACAGCGATATCGAGAACTGGATTCGCGCGACCGCATCGACAGACTTTCACCCAAGCTGCAGTTGCCGCATGGGTAATGATGAAGACTCGGTGGTCGATTCGACCATGAAGGTGCACGGTATCGATGGCTTGCGCGTAGTCGATGCCTCGGTAATGCCCGAGATCATCAGCGGAAATCTCAACGCCGCCACGCAAATGATCGCGGCACGAGCGGCCGACTATATACTGGGGAACGAGCAACTGGCCCCGCAGGAGGCGAGTTTCTCTTTTCACAAGCCCGCCCGCGGCGGTGCCAGAAAAGTAAAACGCCAGTGAATGACACGGAGACACTTTGATGAAACAAAAACTGCATAAGGATCTGCTATCGCTGTACGATTTTTATCAAAAACAACGCAAGCAGCCACCGCAGGAATTTACTTATGGTGCAGGCGTCATCAACAAGCCGGGGTTTTTTGGAATCAAGGAATTCCAGCAACATTTGAATAATCCCCTGCTCACCCCGGAATGGGTACATGTGAAAAACAAGGGCCAGCGCGTGGAACTGGAAAAATCCTGTTTTTACAAAACCGTGCAGGGACGCAAACTGAACTTCATGGACAAGTCGATGCTCAACAGCGCGATCGACGAAGGTGCCGCGGTGGTGCTGGAAGGTATAGATATACTCGATGCAGACGTCAACGCTTTCGTCGCAAAGCTGGACGAATCGCTACCCTGCGTCATCTCCAATAGCGTGGTATTTTTCTCTCAGCAGAATAACGAGGCCTACGAGGGACATTGCGATGCTGATGACGTGCTCGTGGTACAGCTGGCAGGCAAGAAGACCTGGCAACTTTTCAATCCACAGCAACGCCGCTATGCCGATATCCAGGAATTGTCCGAGCAGCAACTTGGCCCGGTAATGCACGAAATCCCCATGCGCCCTGGCGATGCGCTATACCTGCGCGCCGGGGTTCCACACCGTTGCCTCACCCCCGGGCCATTCAGCCTGCACATGTCATTCGACCTCTGTGACAGCACCCCGAGCACCGCCGATTTTAGCGCCGAAGCGACCAACCAGTACAACCACGCCTGCGAACTGCCTTACGAACCCGCCTCGGCGGTTGTCGAGCGCTATGTTTCAATACTGCAATCGCCGGATTTCAAGGCAGCGCTGGAAGAGGCGACGCAAATCAAGCGCGAAGATATTGCCAGATTCCGCCAAATGCTGGGGCGTGCAACCGCGTTGAAGAGTCTGAAACGGTTTATTTAAAGATAGCGCTGCGCCAGGTATGGCGTTGCGTCCAGCGGTTGCTCACCGGCAGCGACATGGTTAGCGATTAACTCGCCGCTAATCGGGCCCAGAGTTAAACCCATATGCGAATGGCCGAAAGCCAGCCACAGGTTTTCATGCGCCGGAGCCGGGCCGATAATCGGCAGGGTATCCGGCAGGCTTGGTCGTCTGCCCATCCAGGGCCGCTCTAACAATTGCTCCCCCAACGGAAAGGCTTGCCGCGCACGCGGAATCACCTGTTCGATTTGCCGCGGTGTTGGCGCGGTTTCGCGGTAGGTCAAATTGCTGCCGGAGGTTACGCGCAAACCCATTTGCATGGGTGCGATGACATAACTGCCATCGACATCGAAGACTGGCCGAGCCAGCTTTTTACCCTCGGCTGGATTGAAAACACTGTGATAACCCCTTTCGATCGCGAGCGGATTTCTATAACCCAGCGGGGTCAAAAGCGATGGCGTCCATGCACCCAGACAAAGCACCAGTTTATGCGCCAGCAGAGCACCGTGATCGCTGGTCATTTTCCAGCCCCCGCCCTCGCGGGACAGGTCATTAACATTGGCCTGATAAAACTCGCCACCTTCGCTGACAAATAAATCCGCGTATGCTTTGCACAGTTTCTGCGGGTGGTTGATCGAGATCGAGTCGTCGATCATCACGCCGTGGCTGAAAATGTCGTGCAGGTCGGGCTCGATTTGACGAATGTCTGCACGTTCTAACAAGCTGAATCTTACCCCGCAGATCTCCAGCAATTCACGCTCAAGGGTATCGTTGGAGTAGCTTTGTTGGCCGCGATACAGTTTTAAGACACCCAGCTGGTTTAACAGCTTCTGTGCACCGCTTTGGTTTATCCATTGTCGATGCAAGTCTATCGATGGCAGTGTCAACGCCGCCATAGCCTGGCCATCCGCCAGGTAGGTGGCACGACGACAACGCAGCAGGAAACGCGTCAACCAGGGTAGCAAGGCGGGTAAATGCGCGTAATGCAACAGAAAATCTGCGTCTCGATTGAGCATCAAAGGCAACATCCGCGCGAGCAATAGCGGCGATGCCAGCGGCGTGATATTGCTATAGCTCAGCACTCCGGCATTGCCCGAGGAGGTTTCTTCGCCGGGGCCCCGTCTGTCGATCAGCCTGACAGCGTAACCGCGTCTCTGCAGCGAAAGTGCGCAACTGATCCCGACGATGCCGGCACCCAGAACGGTAATTTCTTCAGGCATGGAAAGCTGTGGTGGCTCTGTTTAACTCTGCCGTTGCGTGGCAACCTGGGAGCGATGATTTCGTGGTGAGCTGCCGTAAAACTTGCGGTAGCAGGCGGTGAAATAGGACTGGGTTTCGAAGCCACTGGCGATGGATATGTCGATGACGCTGCGGTTGGTGTTGAGCAGTAATTGCTTGGCATACATCAACCGTAACGACAGGTAATACTGGCTAGGCGTGAGTTGACGATACTTGCTGAACAGGCGCTCGATCTGCCGCAGCGACAGGTTGCAACGCTCGGCGATATTCGGTAGCGATAGTGGTACTTCGATATTCGATTCCATCAGGTTGATCACGTCGATCAACTTGGGCGCACTCATCGCCAGATCGATACGATCGGCCATTTGCTGCGAATCGATTTCGGTGCGGATGATCAGTTTCAGCATCATGTCCAGCGCGGCGGTGCCGCCGGAGCAGGTAAAACGGCGCTCATGGATTTCGTAGAGGGTAAATGCGACTTCGGCCTGTGGGTATAGCTCCTTGAATACCGGAATATTTTCCCAGTGGATAGTACTGCGACAATGATCCAGCAACCCGGCACGCGCCAGCACGAAACTACCCGAACTGACCGAACCGAAGCTGACATTCTGCCTGTCCAGAGCCTTCAGTTGTTTCATCGTGGTGGCGTTATCGAAATGCTGCGCGGTATTCGGAGCGACCACGATCAGAGAATGCAGCTCAGTGGCTTCGGCCAGGGGTTTGGTTGGCACGATGATGCCGCAGCTTGCCGCTATCGGGGTGCTGTCCGCGGCATAGTATTCCCATTTGAACAGCGGACGTGAAGACAGGCGATTGGCGGCACGCATAGAATCGACGACACAACTGAATGGAATAATCGGATAACCTTCGATTAGCAGTATGCCAATTTTCTGGGTAGCCTCAGTTTCAGTCTCAATTACAGGCACAATCACTCCGGAACAGCAGTTATGAAAGCCCATTCTAAACGAAAAGCCTTTGCCGACAAGGCTTATTAGGCAGCAGCAACAATCGTAAATGGCGCGTGCAAACAGTTCAGGGTCGCGCTTAGATCAGCCTGAAAATGTTGCTAAAACCATACTTATGCAGAGTTTTTACCCACTAATTGCCTGAAGTATCAGGGGACATCAATGAACGAAGCAAAAAGAGGCGGTCGTCGTCGTAGCCGCGAAGGGAATCGAGCAGGCGTGCAAGAGGTCAAGATCCACGCACCCTATATCACGCGCAAGATCCCCTGCTATGAAGTCCTCGATGAGGAAGGCCTGCAGATTATTGAAAGAAATGCCGACACGATTCTCGAAGAAATCGGCATTGAGTTTCGCGACATGCCCGAGGCTCTGGATATCCTGAAACAGGGTGGAGCCGAAATCGACGGTGTCACAGCGCGCTTCCCACGCGGCCTGTGTCGTTCCATCATCCAGGCATCAGCGCCGAAGGAATACACCCATCACTCGCGTAACCCGGCGCGTAATGTCCAGATCGGCGGCAAGAATACCGTGTTCGTACCCGCCTACGGCAGCCCTTTTGCGTTCGATCTCGACAAGGGTCGCCGCTACGCGACGCTGGAAGATTTCCAGAACTTCGTCAAGCTGGCCTATGCCTCGCCCAGCATGCATCTGTCTGGCGGCACCATTTGCGAACCGGTCGATATCCCGGTCAACAAGCGCCACCTCGACATGGTGTATTCGCATATCAAGTATTCCGACAAGCCTTTCATGGGATCGGTAACGGCGCCGGAACGCGCGCAGGATACCGTCGAAATGATCAAGATTATCGCTGGTGATGATTACATCGATCCGGCCACCGGCCGTCCGCGCACCTACGCCACCAGCCTGATCAATGCCAACTCACCGATGACCTTCGACGACACCATGCTCGGTGCCGCCAAGGTTTACGCCGAAAATAATCAGGCTACGATTATCACCCCGTTTATTCTCGCCGGTGCGATGTCACCGGTTACCGTTGCCGGTACCGCGGCACAAACCCTGGCCGAAGCTATGGCCGGCATGACCTTCGTGCAGCTGGTCAATCCGGGTGCGCCGGTTATTTTTGGCAGCTTCGCCAGTTCCATGTCGATGCAATCAGGTGCACCTACCTTCGGCACCCCCGAACCGGCGCTGGTGTTATACACCATGGCCGCGCTGGCACGCAGGCTTGGCGTACCCTTCCGTTCCGGTGGTGGTCTCTGTGCATCCAAGTTACCCGACGCCCAGGCGGCTTCCGAAGCTGCCAATACGTTACTGCCCGCGGTTATGGCAGGGGTGAACTTCGTGCTGCACACCGCTGGCTGGCTGGAAGGGGGTCTTGCTATGGGTTACGAAAAATTCATCATGGACGTCGACCAGGCCGCGATGATGGAAATATTCATGGGTGGCGTCGACCTGTCCGAGAATGGCCAGGCCATGGATGCGATTCGCGAAGTCGGCCCGGGCGTGCACTTCCTCGGCTGTGCGCACACCCAGCGCAACTTCAAGAATGCCTTTTACCGTTCACCGATTACCGATAACAACAGCTACGAGCAATGGCAATCCGACGGCAGCCTCGACCACGCACAGCGTTGTAACGCGCGCTACAAAAAGCTGCTCGCCGAATATCAGGCGCCCGAGATCGATCCGGCCATGGACGAAGCCCTGCTCGCCTACATAAAGCAGCGCAAAGACTCCATGCCCGATTCAATGGTCTAATGAGTTGGGCACCTTCGGTGCCCTACAATTAAACCGTCATCCCGGCCCCCGAGCCGGGATCTCCAGATGGTCCTCGCTAGTCGTTACTAGCACCACTTGTACGGAATACCTTAATAAGCCGAAGGCGCCCCTCATCAAACCGTCATCCCGGCCCTCGAGCCGGGATCTCAAAATGGTTCACGCTAGTCTTAAGTAGCTCCACTCGTACTGCACGCCTTAATAAGCCGAAGGCGCCCCACCCTAAAACGTCATCCCGGACTTGATCCGGGATCTCAAAATGGTTCACGCTAGTCTTAAGTAGCACGCCTCTTTGGGAACGCTAGATTAAGCCTTCGGTGCCCTACAATTAAACCGTCATCCCGGACTTGATCCGGGATCTCCAGACGGTCCGCGCTACTCGTAGCCTCGCCTTTTTACAGCCCTTACGTCTGGAGATCCCGGACAGGCGCTGCGCTCCTTCCGGGATGACGGGTTATTTTTAGCGGCTGCGCGCCTTCCATGAGGACGTTTTATTTTTAGTGACTACGGCGTTTCCGGGATGACGTTAGGTTTGTTGGGAAGTGTCGGGTTTTCGATTTACGCGGAGGCGCGCGGACGCTGGCCCCGCAGAAGGAATAATGTACTTCTCGATGCGAAAGGCGACTGAACACATACAGCAGTCCCACATATGCAGATAAATATAACCTAAAAAAAGACCGTCATCCCGGAAGCTGCGCAGCAGCTGTCCGGGATCTCCAGATGGCCCGCACTGTTTGCAATCCGCACCTCACTTCGCCCAAGTGACTAAAAAACTCGTGCATTGGTCAATTATTGCGACTAGTATTTTCCTTCTTTGATCGTTTTTTGATCAAGATCCCTTCGGCGTCCAGATATTCCATGCCTATGAGTGACGATAAAAGCCCGCAAAAAACCGAGCATTTCGGTTTTTTACAGGTCCCCAACTATTCGATGATTGCCTTTTCCTCGGCCATCGAGCCACTGCGTATGGCCAACCGCCATGCTGGCAGGGAGCTGTATCGCTGGAGCGTTTACACCGTCGATGGTCTCCCCGAGAAAGCCAGTAATGGTCTCGAAGTCACCCCCGACAATTCGATTGATAACGCTACCGACATCAATATTTTGTTCGTTTGCGGCGGCACCGATATCGCCGATAGCTGGTCCAAACCGCTACAGTTCTCGCTACGCAGAATCGCCAAGCGCAATAACATCAAGCTCGGTGCACTTTGCACTGGCAGCTACCTGTTGGCTCGAGCCGGTTTGCTGGATGGTTACAGGTGCACCATCCACTGGGAAAACATAGCCAGCCTGCGCGAAGATTTTCCTGCCGTGCTGGTATCCGACGATCTCTTCCAGATCGATCGCGATCGTATTACCTGCGCCGGTGGCCAGGCATCGCTGGATATGATGCTGAAACTGGTGAGCGAACGTCACGGCAATAACCTGGTCACGCATATCTCCGAGCAATTCATGTGTGAACGCGTGCGCAGCGCGGAAGATCGACAGCGCATACCGCTGCATATGGCGCTGGGTTCAAACCAGCCAAAGCTGACCGAAGCGGTGACACTGATGGAGGCGAACATCGAAGAGCCGATCAGCCTCGACGAGTTATCCAGTTACGTGGGTATTTCCAGGCGTCAACTGGAGCGATTGTTTCAGAAGCATTTGAATTGCGTGCCGACACGCTACTACCTGAACCTGCGTTTGAACCGGGCACGCCTGTTGCTGTTGCAAACCAGCAAGTCCATCGTCGACATCGCGCTGGCCTGTGGTTTTATTTCGGCGCCGCATTTCAGCAAGTGTTATCGAGATTTGTTCGGCATCCCGCCGCGCGACGAACGGCGCAAGCCGCAGGGCGGCAAGCCCGCCGAAATCGAAGCCGAGCTGGTCGGCTAGCCGCGACGCCTGCGGCGCGAACGCGCCATACGATCTTCACCCTTGTTGCCAGCCTTGGCCTTGGGAGCGGGTAAATTCACCACCTTTGATAATTCGACAAACTTGTCGGTCTTGTGCGGTATCGCCATGGCTTCGATGAAATATTCCTGAAACTTCGGTTCGATAGCGGTTTCCACCTTCTCTACC
>CAXBMV010000009.1:0-16749 GCA_963976575.1 uncultured Gammaproteobacteria bacterium
GCCGCCGAAGACATAGACAACCTGGACCGGTTGGAGCGCGAAATCCACCTGACCTCGATCGACATTCCAAAGTTTGATATCGACATGCCCCTGCCGCAGGTGAATATCAACGATTTGCTGGCCGCGTTTCGCGACGTGGTCAACCGCGCCGAACAGTTTGCAAGACATCATGTCGACCGCGAGCCCCTGTCGGTTCGCGAACGCATGGTTATGGTACTGGAGCGCTTATCCTCGGAAGAATTCACTTCTTTCGGCGATTTTTTCGATGTCAGCGAGGGGCGCATGGGCGTGGTGGTCAGTTTTCTCAAGGAATCTCTGATTGAACTGGTACAAAGCGAGGCCTTTGCCCCGATTTACGTGAAGGCGGCCTAGAGGTCGCGGGTTATAAAGATGGAAATGGAAAAACTCAAACCGATACTGGAAGCCCTGTTTGCGGCCAGCGACAAGCCGCTCAGCGTGAACCAGATTTTCGACCTGTTCAATGGCGACCTCGATCAGCCCGGCAAGGATGAAATCCGCCAGGGAATCCACGAGCTCACCGAGCAATACCAGAAGGGTGGCATCGAGCTGAAACAGGTGGCCTCCGGATTCCGCTTTCAGGTGAAAGCCGATTTTGAAACCTGGGTTGCGCGCCTGTGGGAACAGAAGCCGCCGCGCTACACGCGTGCCCTGATGGAAACCCTGGCCTTGATCGCCTACCGCCAGCCGATTACTCGCGGTGAGATAGAAGACATCCGTGGTGTCAGCGTCAGCTCGAATATCATCAGAACGCTTCAGGAACGCGATTGGGTGAAGGCATTGGGGCACAAGGAAGTACCGGGGCGGCCGACGCTTTACGGAACTACCCGGGAATTCCTCGATTACTTCAATCTGAAGTCGCTTAACGAGCTGCCCACGCTGGCCGAAATCCGCGACCTCGACCAGTACCACCCCGAGCTCGCCTTTGCCGAAAAAAATGAGGCAGTGGTTAATTAGCAACTATACTCGCGTAGATGCGAAGCCCTTCCACGACACTCCTGTTTGCAGGACTCTTACTGTTACTCACCGCCTGTAGCGAAGACAAGCAGGCGCTGGATACCTGGGTGCACGCTGATACCGGCTCCTACAGTGCCGCCATCAGCGCCGATGGCAAACGCCTGCTCACCGGAGAAATCGGCGGCTTTGCCCGCGTCTGGGACTTGCAGAGCAATCAGGTCGAGTACAGTCTGCAACACGAAAATGGTTCCGACAGTGGCGTCATCGCGGCCGATTTTTCCGCGCTCGGCGACGTAGTGGTGACCATAGAACCCAATTCGCTGGCGCGCTGGGCGGTGCAGTCGGGTCGGCTCACCGGCTACTGGAGCTGGCCCAACCTGACCGATGTGGCGGTTTCCGCAGATGGACGCTATGCACTCATAGGCAGCAGGGATAATCAGGCGGTTTACTTCGATATGGTCGCCGGCAAGATGCGTTATGTCTTTGCTCACCACGAAAAAATCACCAGCGTGGCCCTGTCCAAAGATGGCCGCTACGCGCTCACCGGGTCGGACGACTGGCACGCCAGCCTGTGGGACCTGTCCAACGGCGAGCACCTCTGGTCGAAAAACATGAAATACAAGATAGCGTTGGTGGCGCTTTCCGACGATGGTGAGTTAGCGCTGGCCAACGCCTATACAGGCGACGCACATATCTATGCCACCGCCGGCGAGGGCAGCCTGCTAACCCGCCTCGACGAAGTGAAAATGACGCTGGTATCCGCCGATTTTTCTGACGATAACCGTCTTCTTGCCACCGGCAGGGTAGCCAGGTCTATCGACATCTGGGACGTATCCAGCGGCAAACGCGAGCAGGGCTGGGTGCCCAAAGCGCGCAATAGCGTTCAACCCGACTCGGCCACCATCCTCGCGCTAAAACTCGACAGCAACGCCAAAACCCTGATCTCCGAATCCGCCACTGGCATAGGCCAGCGCTGGGCGATCGACTGAGCTGATCCGCCGCGAGGCTGCCACTGCCGGGTATGCGCGGCAGAAATCTGTTGCCGATGTGAATACCATTGTCAACAATGCCCCGGCATTTCAGTATACTGTCCCCCTGTTTTTCTCAGATGCCAGTCATGGAACGTATCCAGAAATATCTCGCCCATCAGGGCGCCGGTTCGCGCCGCCAAATCGATGCACTGCTGCAGGAAGGGCGCATCAGCGTCAACGGCAAGGTTGCCAGCCCCGGCGATCAGATCGACGGACGCGAAAAGATTGCCATAGACGGCAAGTTGCTGCGCCTGCGCAAGCAGGAAGCGCGCCCGAAACTGCTCATGTATCACAAGCCGGTAGGCCAAATCTGTACGCGTTCCGACCCGGGTGATCGCGAAGACGTTTTTCAGCATCTGCCGTCGCTGAACCAGGGGCGTTGGGTTAGTATCGGCAGACTGGATATCAACACCAGCGGCCTGCTCATGTTTACCAGCGACGGTGAACTGGCCAACCGTTTGATGCATCCATCCTACGAAGTTGAGCGCGAGTACGCGGTGCGCGTGCACGGCGCGGTTGATGCCGAGATGATCAAGCAACTCAGCGAAGGCGTGGAGCTGGACGATGGTATGGCCAGATTCGACCAGATCATCGATTCCGGTGGCAGCGGCAGCAACCACTGGTATCACGTCGTCATCAAGGAAGGGCGCAATCGCGAGGTCAGGCGTCTGTGGGAAGCCGTCGGCGTCGAGGTTAGTCGCCTGGTTCGGGTTCGCTATGATCAGTTCAACCTGCCCAAGTTTCTCAAGCCCGGTAAGTATCGCTTTCTCGATGACGAGGTCGTCAAACGCGTCTATCAGCGCCTCGAATTGACCGCGAGAGGAGATCAGGCCAGGGCAAAAGCAGGACCGCAGGGACGTCGCGGACGCGGCTGATGGCTACCAAAAACCTGTCCCAGCTGTGCCGTTCGGTGTTACCGGACGGTTTCGATCAGGTGGTCAGCATGGCGCCGCGCATCCAGGCATTTCTCGAAGAAAACCTGCCCGAGGGCGTAAATAAATGTGTCACCCTGTTAACCATCAATACCCGCGAAATCGTAATCGCCGCGAACAGCCCGATGGTGACCAACTACCTGCGCCTGCATGGTGCCGAAATCCAGCAGCAGTTACGCGAAACCTTTGCCCTTGAACAGCCACTCAAATTCTGCAGCCTGCCGGCATCGCTGTTAAAGCTCGATAGTCCACCGGCGAGGCGTAAATCCGAGGGCGTCTCCGCCGAAGCCGTAGAGTCGATTTCGCGTAGCGCCGCATGGATCGAAGATGAAAAGCTGAAAGCGGCCTTGCTGTCGCTGGCCGAGAGCCTGAAAAAACCCGTTTAGTTGTCCAGCTTGAGGCTGGTATTGGCAATGTCGGCGTAAATATTCTTGAACACGATCTTGCCTGCAGCGATGGCCGGTATGGCGAGTATGACTCCGAGCGTGCCGAACAGGCTGCCGAAAATAATAATACCGAGTATCACTTGCACCGGATGCAGGTTGACCGCGTTGGCGATCACCGCCGGGATAACGACGACGTTGTCGATAATTTGTGCGGCGATGATGACCAGCACTCCGAGGTAAAGCAGCGATGGATCGAAGGGCGTCATCGCCGCTCCCACCAAGAGGCTGAGGACGATCGATATCACCGGGCCGACATAGGGCACCAGGTTGAGGATACCGGTGATGCAGCCGAGCAGCACCGGGATGTCGAGACCGATCAAACTGAAACCGATAGAGCAGACGATCGCCATGATCAAGGATTGCAGCATGACCCCACGGGTATAGGCATTTAACTGTTGCGCAACATTGTGGTAAATCACCCAACCAAGTTCGAAGCGGGCGTTGGGTATCCAGTTCATCATTGAATTCCTCACTTTCTTGAAATCCTTGAGCAGGTAATAGGTGAGGAAGGGCACCAGGATAAAAATAATAATGAAATTCAACAAGCGGTTGGAAACATTGATCAAAGCCGATTGCCCCAGCGAAGACGACTGAGACAATAAGGACACGGTAATCTTGGAGATGTCCAGGTTAATGCCGAACTGTTCCGATATCTCGGCGCCGTAGCCGGTGAGCAGCTTCTCCAGTTGCGTCAGAATCTGCGGCAGCTTGGATTGCAATAAACTAACCTGTTCGAATAGCTGCGGTATGGCAAAGCTGATGGCGACAAAGCTGGTAAACAGCAGCAGCATCAGGACTAACAGGATCGCCAGCGAATGGTTGATGTTATGGCGCACCAGATAGAGCGTGGCCGGCTCGAACAGCGCATACAGCGTAAACGAAATAATCACCGGCAGTAGTACCGATGAAATCAGGTAAAAACTGGCCAGGCAAATGGCAACAAAAATCGCGAACAGCTTGAAAGTCTTCAGGTGGGGGCTATCGCTCACGCTTATTCCTGGCGGGCGATGAGTTTATTGGCTTCGTAAAGGCGCTTCGCCAGGGTTGCCGACAGGTTCATCAGGAAGCGCGCGCCCAGTCTCGGCTGCTGCTCTATCCATTCTTCGAGATCCTGCTTGAGAAAGAAAACCAGCCTCGATGCGCTGACTGCATAGGCATCGGCGGTGCGCTTTTCTGTTTCGGCGAGCGCGATTTCACCGAAAAAATCGCCCGGTTCGAGCAGCGCCAGTCGGGTTTTATTGGCCATGATTCTGACCGACCCCTCGAGCACCAGTATCGCACCGGCGCCCTGATCGCCCTGGCTGAAAATGGTTTCGTCTTTCTTGAACTGGCGCGGATGCATCTTGCTGCACAGCATTTGTGAATGGCGCTCGGGAATATTGGCGAATAGCGGCGTTTCCTGCCACAGGCGCGTAATCGTCTGTAGTTCGCTGTCGCCGGTTTTGAAAATATTGGACCAGAAGGTATCGCTCATCGAGGGTGCTTGTTATTTGAGTTGATCAAGAATAGCACACTGGTTAGCCGAGTCGACATGGTGTGATTCGAAAGCACTGCCCAGCGCGAAGCGTGGTCAGACAAGAGTAAACAGGCAGCCGCGGCTGTTCCAGTCTGGCTTGCTTTATGACCCCGTTTTTGAGCGTCAGTTTATCTATGCTCTCCCGGTGTGCATACATTTGCCTGAGTTGACATGGACAGAAACATGTGATGTACTTGTGATATATCAGTGAAATGGTGCTTAAACATGAACGAAAGGCAAAGAGAGTACAGGAAGGAATACCGCTCACGCGTCGAAGGCTGGTACAACGGGCCAGTACACGTGGTGTTTATTTATACGATTGGTATTACTGCCCTGTGGTTGTATTTTCAGCATCTCGAAAATGTACAAATATGGGAATGGCTTAGCGTTCCGGTGTTTTTGCTGATCTGTAATATTTTTGAATGGTACCTGCATATTCATATCATGCATCGCCCGCAAAAATCGAAAGCCTTACGCGCGATTTATAACAGGCATACATTACAGCACCACCAGTTCTTCACCGAGCAGGAAATGCGTTTCAAAGACCATAAGGATTGGCGCGTAACATTCTTCCCGCCTTATGCACTGGTAGTATTTATTCTCATCTCAATTCCCGGCGCACTGGTATTGAATTACCTGGTGACGGCCAACGTAGGCTGGTTATTCATCTCGACGACTACAAGCATTTACCTGATTTATGAATTCATGCACTTTTGCTGCCATGTCGACGAAAACTGGTTTGTCAGAAACATGCCATTAATCAATACCAATCGCCGTCATCACACGGCTCATCACAATTCAAAATTGATGATGGAAAAAAATATGAACCTCACCTTTCCGATTGCTGACTGGTTATTTGGAACTTCGGATCTCAACCGGGGATTGTTAGGGCATTTGTTCAATGGTTATAGCGACAAGCATTTGAAGAGCGATTTGCGCGCCAAACCACTGCGTCCCGATATCGCATCCGCCAATCCGATGCTACCCGAATCTTAAAGCGATTGAAGAGCCTGAATTTACTGATTAACCAGCGGAGTCGCAAAAATGCCAACGCCGATTAAAATAATTGTTTCGCTCCTCACCCTGATTGTCGGGGCCTTGTTTTACTATTTTGAGAGCCGCTATGGTCAGCAACATCTGGCGCAGGTTGGATTTGGTCTCAGCGTAGTCATGGTGATATCCATGTGGTTGTTTTCGGAAACCAGTTCTAAAAAGACTTGATCCTGAATTGCAGAAATGAACTACTGGTCAGGCTTTAAGTCTTCCACTCAAAATTTTAAACCTTACAAAACTAACAAAATATGGAACAGGCAAAACGTACAATTCAGGATATAAGAGACTCGAAAACCAGCGGTGAGAAAATGGTTTACATGTCGGTACCCGACTATACCTCGGCACAATGGGCCGAAATGTCGGGCGTGGATGTGGCCGTGGTTGGCGATAGCCTGGCGATGATTTCACACGGTCACGCGAATACGATTCCGGCGACCATGGACATGATGTGCATGCATGCGCAGGCGGTGCGACGCGGCGCCCCGAATACCTTTGTGCTGGGGTGCATGCCTTATCAAAGCTACCACAGCGTCGATATTGCGCTGAAAAACGCGACAAGGTTTATGCAGGAATCCGGTTGTGATGCGGTGAAGCCGCAGGGGGGTAAAGGGCAGGCCGATATACTCCAGGCACTGGTAAAGTCGGGTATCCCGACTGCATCCCATATTGGTTTAACGCCGCATACGGTCGCGATGTTTGGTGGTTTCAAGATACAGGGCAAAACCGCCGAGACGGCGATGACTATCCTGCAGGACGCCCTGGCGATTCAGGACGCCGGTTGTTTCATGCTCGAGTTCGAGGCGGTTCCCGCAAAAATTGCCACGGTGATTTCCGAGCAACTGGAAATTCCGACGATCGGTATCGGTGCAGGTGGTGGAACCGACGGGCAGATTCTGCTGTGTTACGACCTGCTTGGCGTATTTACCGATTTCAAGCCCAAGTTTACCAAGCGCTACGCCAGCCTCACCGAAGTTGCAGTCAAGGGGATCAAGGAATATGTCGCCGATGTAAAAGGCGGGACCTTCCCGGACGAAGAGCACAGTTATTCGGTGGCCGAAGCAGAGTATGAGAAATTCCTCGAGCTTGTGGAAAAGCGCAGGCAGCTATAGTCAAGTGGCGTTGAATCCATTATCTTAGTTTCTTTTTATAGCAAGCCTGCCTCGGCTGTATCGGAATGAGTACAAAGGAAAGCCTGACAGAGAAAGCCTACCGGCAGCTCGAAGAGATGATTGTCACTCTTCAGCTCGAACCTGGATCGGTATTGTCCGAACTGGAACTGGCTGAGCAGTTAAAAATTGGCAGAACGCCCATCCGCGAGGCATTACATCGCCTGTCGAGGGAAGGGCTGGTCCTGATCCTGCCGCGCAAAGGGATACTGGTCACCGAAATCAATCCGGGTAAACAGTTGCTGGCGCTTGAGGTGAGACGGGAGCTGGAACGTTTAATGGCCCGTTTGAGTGCGTATAGAAGTACCCCGCTGGAGAAAAAGGAATTCAATCGTATCGCCAAAGGCATGAACCAGGCAGCGAGTAAAAACGACGATATCAAATTCATGCAGCACGACGGGGAGCTCAATGATTTGATTGCCCAGGCATCGCACAACGAGTATGCCGCTCGGGCAATACAGGCATTACAGGGTCTGTCGCGACGATTCTGGTACGTGCACTACAAGCTCACCGCGGATATGCCGCAATGTGCCAGATTGCACGCTGAGCTGGCGCTGCGAATCGCCAATTCGGATGCACAGGGTGCGGCTCTAGCCAGTGATCGCTTGCTGGACTATGTCGAAGAGTTTACCCGCTCGGCCAGTAATCCTTATTCGGTCGGTTGATTCTCGTCAGAAGTACGGATAGTCGCGCAACCGGCGTCCAGTACCCTGTTTAATGATTACTCAACCCCGACCAGATTCTTTGCGTTCAAACACGAGTTAAAAAAAACACTGCAGCTGTGTCAGATTTTCATCGAAATCTGGTTTCACAGAGCCATCAGAAACAGTGAGTAACTATGTCGACTTCCTCATTTCCCCTCAGTTGTATATGACCCACTGCGGCCAGACTAAAACTTAGAACATCAGCTCTGCGGGACCGGCTGGTCCATTCATCGCGACAAATATTTCGCTATTAAAAGGCGACTCCAGCAACGAATTCTCTTATTTGAATACGCCTTTTGACAGGGCCTTTTAAAAAAAGTAGTATATTTGTAATATATCAATGATATACACATGATTTATATTGTTATATGTTTAAAACTCAAATGATGAATGTAACCAAATGAAAATATATAGCGGCGAAAGAACAATAGATGGACTCAAGGTTACTGTCGATGGGAAGGCTCTGGATGAGCGATTCGATTTAATGGTATTCGAAGAGAATGGATTTGAATGGAGCTATAGGGGTGATGCGCCGCGCCAATTGGCACTGGCAATACTGGCAGACTATTTTGCTGAAGCAGAGCAGGCAAAAGAAAATGTTGAGGTATTTATGACTGCGGTTGTCGCTAATTTTGATAACGACTGGACATTAAACGAAGACGAAATAAAAGCAGCGCTGTCGTTGCCGTAAGACCAGGCAATAGATGACCCTGGATAAGTCATGCGTTTAACCAAAGTAGAAAATAACCACATGAAGAGGCGATATAAATGAAGATTAAAGGGTTTGGAAAGTTTGCGCAGATTGCAGTCCTGTTGGCTGGGTCGGTGTTCATGAGTAGCAATATCAATGCTGCCGAAATTAACTGGAAAATGGCTACCTCCTGGGGTGGCGGTCCGTTAATGGAGCTGGGCGCAAAGGCCTTCGCAGATAAGGTCGCGTTGCTTAGCGACGGTAGAATTGAAATTCAAGTATTTACCGGAGGTACTCTGGGAAAGGGGTTGAAAGTTTCTGAAACGGTAAAGAATGGTGTTGCCCAGGCAGGGCATACATGGATGGGTTATGACTGGGGAAAAGATAAGGCTACCGTAGTATTTGCCGGTTTCGCCGGGTCGATGGATTCCGAGCGAATGATTCACTGGTTGTACGAAGGTGGTGGTCTGGAAATGTGGCGCGATTTCCGCATGGAAAAGTTTGGCGTTGTCTCTATGCCATTGTTTATGCGCACCGCAGAAGCATTCCTGCATTCGAACAAGCCGGTCAAGAATATGAGTGACCTGCAGGGTTTGAAAGTGCGTACTGCCGGAGCCTGGCTGGAAATTTCGCAAAGTATGGGAGCATCACCGGTTACCATGCCTGGCGCCGAAGTGTATACCTCGCTGGAGCGCGGCACTATAGACGCAACAGAGTGGGGCACCTTGTATGAAAACATCTCACCAGGATTTCACAAGATCGCTAAATACGTGGTTATTCCCGGTGTTCATCAACCGGTGGCTCCATTTGAACTGGTGTTAAACAAGGAAGCCTTCGAAGCCCTCTCTGCGCGCGATCAGAAACTGATTGAGCTGGCAGCAAAGCTGGTTACCTTTGAAAGCTGGACCCGCGTAGGTCATGAAGATGCGAAAGCCCTGCAGTTTTATCGTGACCAGGGCAACGAGATCATCGAGCTCTCAAGAGACGTTCAGCTTTCAGTGAAAAAGACCGCGGTTGCCTGGGGCTTAAAGCAGGAAAGCGAAAACGCATGGTTCAAGAAAGCTTACGAGAGTCAGCGTGCCTATGAAGCCCTGTGGAAAGATGCGGCCAAGTATCGCAATCTGGCCACGCCTGAATAGTCTTTGAATCTACAGCATTGAATGGCCGGCTAATTTTGCCGGCCATTTTTTAACTGTCAAATAACGCATACGACTTAATCATGAATCTAATTATCAGGCTGATAGATCGAATCAGTGGCGGAATGGGCCTGCTCGCAGCCTGGGTACTGATGCCGTTGATTTTCGCAACCGTGTTCGAGGTAATCTCGAGGTATGTATTTAATTCGCCTACGATGTGGGCATATGAGATTGGATACATGGCCACCGGCGCCAATTTCCTGCTGGGAGTGGCTTATACCCTGCGTGAGGGCGGGCATATTCGAATCGATGTTTTGCATGCCCAGTTCCGTCCCCGGACCAAGGCAATCGTCGATTTCTTCGGGTATTTAATCCTGTTTTTACCTGCCGGACTCTGGTTGTCTTATCGACTCGGCCTTTATGCAATGGAGGCAATCGAGTCAGGAGAAGGTTCCGGAGAGTCGGCATGGAACCCGGTAATCTGGCCTTTTAGGATCATTTTTTTCCTCGGTATCGCAATGCTTACCCTGCAGGCCATTGCGGAATGTGTGCGGGCTTTCAAAGCCATGACTAAACCCTCTTCAGATGTGGACACAAAAAGCCATGGGTGAATATCTCGCTTTATTAATGTTTCCGGTAATACTCCTCGTATTGTTTCTGGGATTTCACGTGGCCCTGTCGTTGATGGGGGTCGCTCTGGTGTTCGGTTATATTACTTTCGGTCCTGCCGTCATTTTTCAATTTGCTGAAAAAGTAGACGCCATTGCCTCGAATTATGTATTGGCGGCGGTGCCCCTGTTCGTTTTCATGGGCTCTCTGCTGGAGAGATCCGGCATAGCAGAGCGGCTGTTTGAAGCAGTGCATATCTGGACGCGAAGATTGCCAGGCGGGTTAGCCGTAGGCACGATTATCATGTGCGTTATCTTTGCGGCCTCTACCGGAGTAATCGGTGCCACCGAATCGGTAGTCGGCCTGCTCGCCATACCGGTAATGATGAGGTACGCCTACGATAAGGGGCTTATCTCGGGGACCATCTGCGCCGGTGGCTCGCTGGGCACCATCATCCCGCCCTCCGTAGTCGTGGTCGTACTCGGACCTGTCGCGGATGTTTCGGTGGGGGACTTGTTTGTCGGCATGATTATCCCCGGAATGATCATGTCTGCCATGTATATCGGTTATATCATCGTGCGTTGCACGCTGCGTCCTGCCGATGGTGCGCGTATCCCACCATCGCCCGATGATCCCGATTTGATGGAAAAATTGCGCATAACCTTCAAGGCGTTGTTGCCGCCGATCATGCTGATTTTTGCAGTACTGGGTTCGATTATGTTTGGCTGGGCCTCGCCCACCGAAGCAGCGGGCATGGGGGCTTTTGGTTCCATATTGTTAACGCTTTTCTATGGCAGGTTCAGCCTTCCGGTTTTGAACGAGGCGTTGCTGAAAACGGTCAAGGTGACTTGCATGATCATGTTGATCCTGCTCGCTGGCAGCATGTTTTCGGGCGTGTTCATCGCCTCGGGTGGTGTCTCGTTGACCGAAGATTTAATCAGCGCTTCGAATATGTCTAACTGGGCGACACTGGTACTTTTTCTCGCTATCAGCTTTGTTGCCGGATTCATCCTGGAATGGATTTCAATCCTGCTTATTTTTATCCCTGTATTTGTCCCTATTATCAAAGCTATTGGCTTCGACCCGGTGTGGTTTTGTGTTTTGTTCCTGGTTGTCATACAGACCAGTTACCTGACCCCGCCCATGGCACCCGCAATTTTTTATCTGCGCGGCATCAGCCCGCCGGAAATCAAGTTGCGAGACATGTTCAGGGGGGTCATGCCATTCATAGTGCTGCAAATCATAACACTGGGCCTGGTAATGGCTTTTCCACAAACCGTGTTGTGGTTGCCATCAAAACTTCTGGGCTTTAACTAATCAGGTGGAATCATGAAAATCGATCAGATACTCAGCCAGCCAGCGCTGGCCCTGACTCAGGAACAGCGTGAATTTTATTTCGAAAACGGCTACCTGCTGTTGGAAGAGTTTGTCGCCGAGTCGTGGTTAAAGCGCTTGCGCGAAACCACGCAACAGGTCGTCGAGCAAAGCCGGCAAATCGAGTTTTCAGATACAATCTGGGATATCGAAGCCAATCATACCCGTGAAGAGCCACGTTTACGCCGTCTTACCAGCCCCAACGACCACGATTCAAACTACTGGGAGTTTGCCTCGCAATCCAGCGTCGTCGATGTAGTGCAGGACCTGGTGGGACCCGATGTTAAATTTCACCACTCCAAGTTAAATTTCAAGTGGCAGCGCGGCGGCGAAGAAGTGAAGTGGCATCAGGATATTCAGTTCTGGCCTCACACCAATTACTCGCCGCTGACGGTTGGATTATATTTGTATGACTGCGACTCGAGTCAGGGACCCTTGCTGGTAATTCCCAAAAGCCACAAGCTCGAACTATTCAACCTCTACAATGAGAAAGACGAGTGGGTCGGACATATCGATTCCAGCGAACAGCACCGTTTCGACGAATCCGGCGCGGTGGAACTGGCGGGCAAAGCGGGCTCGATTACCATCCACAACAGCCGCTTGTTACACGCGTCGAAAAGAAATGACTCCGAAGAAGGGCGACCATTATTACTGAATGCCTACTCGTCTGCGGATGCCATGCCCTATACCCCTGTGCCCACGCCTTCAAAATATTACCAGTCCATAATCAGAGGCAAGGCGGCACGCTGGGCGCAGCACGACCCGCAGCCCTGTCAAATTCCTCCCGACTGGTCTGCAGGCTATTCATCGATATTTTCCTTGCAGCAGAACGAGCGCGGGTAGTTGCAGCTATGCCTGATTCAGGTCAGCTCGAATCGCAGGCTGACTGAAAGCACGCTGCTACGGTTTACCAATAAAGGGCGTTAACAGTTTGTAGTGTTTTGCCTGTTAGCGGTTACAGGTCGATAATCGTTGAAATTTTCAAAGCAGGAGATATGCTCTTTTGACAAGCTTTTTCGGGCTTGAACCAGAGATACTGCTGAATGACTATTATCCGTCCTAAGCCCCTTGTCCAGGGCTGAAAGTAAAATGAGTCAAAGCGACCAGTTAAAGGCAAAGTCGAGATGGAACTTCCACCCCGATCTGAGTGAACAAATGGCCCCCTTTTATCGCTGGCCGCCTGATGTCGTGCGCTCACTGGGCTATATAGCAGGGTCGTGGAGTCTGCTCGGAGTACGTATTTACGTACTCGCTATTTCGCTTGCTTGCTGGTTTTACTTTTCCCCGGCACTGGAGCGATGCCGGGAATTCTCAGCTGACTGGATAGCCCAGATCTGGTTGCGCAATCTTGTCATTATGCTGCTGGTGGCGGGTAGCCTGCACCTGTATTTCTATCGCTTCAAAAAGCAAGGCGATAAAGAAAAATACGATCCCCGGGAACTGGAGCGTCAGTCGAAGCTGTTCCACTTCAATAACCAGGTCTGGGACAACATGTTCTGGGTACTGACCAGCGCGGTTGCTTTCTGGACATTTTACGAAGTGTTGATGATGTGGGCCTACGCCAACGGCGTGGTCACTCCGTTATCCTTTAGCGATAACCCGCTATGGTTTGTTTTCCTGCTGTTTATCTGCCCATGGTGGACGGGTTTTCACTTTTACTGGCAACATCGAATGTTCCATATCCCGGTGTTATACAGGCTGGCGCACAACTGGCATCACAAGAACACCAACGTCGGCCCCTGGTCCGGGGCGGCGATGCATCCTCTCGAGCACTCGGTCTGGTTTAGCGCGGTATTCGTGCTTTTGCTGTTGCCTTCGCATCCGATACACGCGCTGTTTATCATGCAGCTCCAGGCCATTACCGCGATCACCTCGCATTGTGGCTACGAAAACCTGCTGATCGGTAAAAAGATTAAATTCAGGTTGGGCGATTTTTTCCACCAGCTGCACCATCGCTTTTATGACTGTAACTATGGCACTTTCGAGACTCCATGGGATCGATGGTTTCATACCTACCACGACGGCACTCGCGAAGGAGATGCCTGGATGAAGCAGCGCCGCCAGCATTTATCCGGCTCGGGATGACAGTTGATGAGATGCAGGGGAGGCTGCTTGTCCCCCGAATTCAGTAAACTTTCAGTGCTCCAGGCCTCCCGCCTGCCGGTGCAAGCGGTCAGTCCATATTGGTCTGTCGAAAGATTTTTTCAGCAGTTTGTTAAATTCCCCGTCTGCATAATTCCGCCAAAAATGGCACGGATCTGTGCTAGATTTACCCTTTAAACAGTAAATCCCCCTGGTTTGCTCCTGATTAAACAATTCCATCGAAATCGATATTAGAATTTGCGCTCGAATGTCGAATGAATCCTTTTTCATGGAACTGTGCGGTCAGAGTTTTTCCAATAATCAGTTTAAGTTGTTCAATGTTAATAGTGCTGAAGATTCCCGATGACAAAAAAAGTGGCCATTGTTCAATCCAATTACATTCCCTGGAAGGGTTACTTCGACATGATTGCTGCAGTCGATGAATTCATCCTGTTTGACGATATGCAATACACCCGGCGCGACTGGCGCAACCGCAATCAAATCAAGACGCCGAACGGCCTGCAATGGTTGACCGTACCGGTTTTGGTGAAAGGCAAGTATCACCAACGCATCCGCGAGACCGAAATCCTTGTCGGCGACTGGGCCTTGAAACACTGGAGCAGCCTCGAACTGAACTATCGCCGTTCGCCGCATTTCGAAGAAGTTTCGCACTGGCTCAAGCCTCTGTATACGCAGCAGACTCATTCCAGCCTGTCGTCGATGAATCGACTTTTTATCGAGGCAATCAACCGCTACCTGGGAATAGAAACGATTATTTCCAATTCCTGGGATTATCAGCTGCCCGAGGGAAAAACAGAGCGCCTGGTTGGTCTTTGTGAGCAGGCCGCTGCCACAGAGTATTTCTCGGGGCCCCTGGCGAAGGATTACATCGAGGCAAACCTGTTTGAAGAACGCAACATCAAACTGACCTGGTTCGATTATTCCGCTTATCCCGAGTATCCTCAGCTGTGGGGAGATTTCGCGCATAATGTCAGCATCCTCGACCTGTTGTTCAATTGTGGCAAAGGGGCACACAATTATATGAGGCATATACAACGATGAAGCTTTCTATTGTTGCAACACTGTACCAGTCGGCGGCTTATATCGGTGAATTCCATCAGCGAGCCAGCCAGGTTGCCAAACAATTTTCCGGTGACGATTATGAAATCATCCTCGTCAACGATGGATCCCCCGACAATTCTCTCGATTGTGCCGTGCAACTGGCGAAAAATGATCCTCATCTTATGGTGGTGGATTTATCGCGTAACTTTGGTCATCACAAGGCGATGATGACCGGACTGGAGCATAGTCGCGGGGACAGGGTGTTTCTGCTGGATAGCGATCTCGAGGAAGAGCCCGAATGGTTGTCTGAATTCATTGATGTGATGGAGCGCGAATCCTGCGATAGCGTGTACGGGGTTCAGCAGCAACGCAAAGGTGGTTTATTCGAAAAAGTGAGCGGTGGACTATTTTTTCGCCTGTTTCGCCTGATGACCGGCATCGCCCAACCAAACAACATCGTCACCGCCAGATTGATGTCACGTCGCTACGTCGATGCGCTGCTGTTGCACCGCGAGCGCGAATTGAATATTGGCGGCCTGTGGATCACCACCGGGTTCAAGCAATGTCAGCATCAGGTGAAGAAGCATTCCACCAGCCCGACCAGCTATTCGTTGATGCACAAACTGAAACATCTCGTCAATGCGGTGACATCCTTCAGCAGTCTGCCTCTGGTATTCACCTTTTATGCGGGCCTTTTGATTTCGCTTTCGGCAATGGTTTACATCGCCTATCTGGTTTTCCGTTACTTTTTTATCAGCTCGCCGCCCGATGGCTATACCTCGATTGTTGCCTCGATATGGCTATTTTCCGGACTGATTATTTTCTTCCTCGGCATGCAGGGTATCTATATCGCCAAGATGTTTTCAGAGGTGAAGCAACGTCCCTATACCATTGTTCGGCAGGTCTATGGCAACAATGCGGAAACCAGCGATGACGCATAGCAGGATTCCAGTAGCTAGCTACGGCATATTGCAGCAGTCCAAAATCGAGTCTGAGTTCGACGCGGTTGTCGACCAGGTGAAGACGCTCGGTTACGCCATACTGGATTCGGGTTATCAGGCAGGTGAGCTGGAGGATTTTCTAGAAGCCTTCAAAAGGACGCGCAAGCAATATGTCGCAAGGCATGGCGAAGACCAATTGAGGCGCATAAACGAGTACCACACCATCCGTTCCCCGCTGACTCAGGGTGACCCTGCCTTTTTGAAACTGGTGATGAATGAGAATTTGCAGGCCACCCTCAGGCAATTGATTGCCGGGAAGTATATTCTCAACCAGCAAAATGGTTTGATCAATCCGCCACGGGAAATCAGTACTCAGGGTGCATGGCATCGCGACTTGCCCTATCAGCATTTCGTGTCTTCGAGGCCACTGGCGATCAATGCCCTGTTTTGTGTCGATGACTTCACCCGAGAAAACGGTGCAACCTTCGTCCTGCCGAGGTCACATCAATCAGAAGAATTTCCCTCGGCGCAGTACATCCAGGAAAACGCTGTGCAGGTCGAGGCGAAGGCCGGCAGCTTCATCGTGCTCGATTGCATGGTATTTCATGCCGGTGGCTACAACGATACGGATGCCGAGCGGCGAGCGGTGAATCACGTCTTCAATATCCCCTATTTCAAACAGCAGATTAATATACCGGGGAATATCGATGCTTCGAAACTGTCCTCAATAGAAAAGGAAATCCTCGGTTTCGGTTTTCAGGAACCCGGCTCTATTGAGGATTATTTTTCGACGCGCTCCGCCGCCGCAGGAAATCCGTAATGAGCGATAAGCTTAACTCCGAAATTCTGGGACAAGTCGCCAGCTACTATTCAGAAAAGCTGGCGCAGTTTGGTACGGATCCCCGTGGCGTCGACTGGAATGGAGAAGAGAGTCAGCTACTGCGGTTTGCGCAGCTGGCAAAAATTATCGACAGCTCCGGTGCATTTTCGGTGAATGATCTGGGCTGTGGTTATGGCGCGCTATACGATTA
>CAXBMV010000010.1:0-16532 GCA_963976575.1 uncultured Gammaproteobacteria bacterium
TTCACACCGGATTGCAGCATTCTATGCACAGGTACCACACCGCGCATGGTGTTGTATTCCATGTGTCGTCCCATCAGAAACAGATCCGTGGAGGGCAATACCGTTACGGCTACGCCGGCATCGGCCAGTCGCTTTGCGATTTCATCGAGTTTATCGAGCGGCATGGTCGACAGCTTGGTGACATGTCCAACCGTCACCCGGCCGCCATAGTTAAATTTCTCGGTCAACTCGGCCACATAAAGTATGTCGAGCTCTTCGTGGGTTGCGCCAAAATCCAGATGCATATCGATGTCGGCGTCGAAGTCTCTGGCAATCTCAAACAGGCGATCGATCTGGCCATGCGGGTCGCTATCGGTATAAGGCGCACCACCTACTACCTTGCAGCCCCGCTTCATTGCTTCCACCATCAATTCGTCGGTGCCCGGATTATTGAGCAATCCTTCCTGGGGGAAAACGCAAATCTCCAGATCGATTGCCCATTTGTATTCATCGATCAGTGGCAACACGCCATCGAGCCCACGATGTCCTATCACAGGATCCACTTCGAGGTGTGTGCGCATGTGTGTGGTGCCATGCAACAGGCATTTTTCCAGTGTGCGCTTCGCGCGTTCATAGGTATCTTCTGCGGTGAATTCCTTCTTCGCCAGAGCAACCTGCTCTATGGCTTCGTTGAGATCACCCTTGTCAGAATTACAGCGGTCGAGGATGCAGGATTTATCAAGATGGATATGAGTTTCTACCAGCCCCGGTGACACCATGCGTCCACCCAGATCAAGTTCGCGCCCGTCTGCCGACAATCCAGCTTGGATGGCGACAATCTTGCCATCGTCGATGCCAATATCGACAGGAGGCCGGTCGTTGGTTTCGCCGACTACTGCATTACGCAATATTAAGTCCATGCTTTTCTCCAAATAAATAGCCGCGCTGGGCGGCGCTTGCACTTGTCAAAAACTACTCAATCACCGCCCAGATAGGAGCGTTCCAGAGCAGAATCCTGACCAAGTTCACGGGCGCAGCCAGCGTGGGTAACCTGACCGGATTCCAGAATATAGCCATGGTCTGCGATCGCCAGCGCCATGCCTGCCATTTGATCGACCAGTAGAATGGTCAGCCCTTCGTCACGTAATTCGGCGAGCACCTGAAACAGTTCATTGATCAATAATGGCGCCAGGCCGAGCGAGGGTTCGTCGAGCATCAACAGCTTCGGTTTGGCAACCAGACCGCGCGCGATAGCCAGCATCTGCTGCTCGCCTCCCGATAACAGTCCCGCCCGGATCTGGGCGCGCTCCCTGAGCTTGGGGAAGCGTTGCAACATGGCTTCAACTTCGACCTCGGGGTCAAAATCGGTACGCGTAAAGGCACCCATTTTAATATTGTCGATAACGCTCAATTCAGGGAATACCTGGCGACCTTCGGGTACCAGCACGAGGCGCATGCCGGCGATATGGTTGGCGGTATAGGAGGTGATGTCTTTTCCCATAAAAAGAATATTGCCCTGATGCGCCGAATGTAAACCACTCAGGGTTCGCATCAAGGTAGATTTTCCCGCGCCATTTGCGCCCAGCACGGCGACAAATTCACCTTCACGGACGGTGACGTCGACGCTGCTCAGCGCTGGCGCCGCACCGTAGTTTGCGGTCAGGTTTTTCACCCCCAGCAGCGTGTCTTCACCAGGCTTCCAGTCATCGGCGCGCGCCTTGTGTTTGAAATCAGCTTCGCCGAGATAAGCCTTGCGTACATCCTCGTTACTGCGCACCTCGACAGGTGAGCCTTCGGCGATAAGCTTGCCAGCATCGAGTACATAGATGTTATCCGAGATACCCATCACCAAATGCATATCGTGCTCGATGATGATTACCGCAATACCGGTCGCAGCGATCTGTTTCACCAGCATGCCGACCTTGTCAGTATCTTCGGAATTGAGTCCGGCGGCAGGTTCGTCGAGCATCAATACCTGGGGGCGGATCGCCAGTGCTCGGGCAATTTCGACCAGGCGTCTGTCGACATGCGGTAATGCCCCCGCGTTTTGTTCCACAGCGCCAGTAAAACCTACGAATTCGAGCAATGCTTCTGCAATCCGGTTTTCTTCAACGCGGCCTGTGTGACGACCAAAGATGGCCGACAAGACTGATTCGAGTCGTCCGCGTTGCATGGCGATAGCAACATTCTCTATGACGGGAACCTCGGTGAACAATTGTGTGGTCTGGTAGGTTCTTGCGATTCCAGCCCGGGCTACTGTATGGGCCGGATCCCCGGCCAGATCTCGACCTTCCAGCTGCACTGTTCCACGGTCCGGCTTATAAAAGCCACCCACCAGATTGAGCACCGTTGTTTTGCCGGCGCCATTGGGGCCGATGATACTGGTGACCTCTCCGGGCATGGCCTTGAAATTCAGACCATCGACCGCATGAACGCCACCGAACGACTTGGTCAGGGAGCCAACTTCAAGCGCTCCTCCCTTGACCGCCTGAGATAAATAAGCGGCAACATCAAAACCATTACCATCTGCTCTACGACTATGCGCCTTGCGAAATCGCTGTTCCACCGAACCGACAATGCCATGCGGGGCAATCAATAATACGCCCAGCAAAAGCGCGCCCATAAACAGCAACCGGTATTCTGCCAGGGACGACAGCAATTCCGGTAGCAGTACGACTACGAGTGCTCCCACGAGAGGACCCAGCACGGTGCCGGAACCGCCGATAAGCACCACCAGCAGGAACAGTATTGATTGCAGGAAAGGGAAGGATCCAGGACTGATGAAACTAGTCATGGAGGCGAAAATGGCGCCCGCTACTCCGGTAACAACGGCCGACAACACGAATGCCATAGTGCGCACCATCACCGGATTTAAACCGATCGATTGACTGGCAATGTCTGAATCGCGCACGGCTCGCATCGCGCGCCCCCAGTTACTGGCAGACAGACGCATAAACAACAGCACCAGGACAACGGTCAAACCCGTTGTTAACAAAGCGACCTCGAGTTCCGCGAATTCATGTTCAAAGGCACTCGGCAAGGGGATAAACATGATGCCGTTCCAGCCCCCGGTCAATCCCTTCCATTCCGCGGCACCCTGCTCGACGACGAATCCAAATGCAATGGTAATCATGGCGAGATAAGGGCCACGTCCGCGCAACGCCGGGATGGCCAGCAGCGTTCCTGCTATCCCCGAAATCACGCCTGCGACCACCAGGGCCAGCCAGAAATTCCATTCATAGGTTGTTGTCAGTATCGCACCGGTGTAAGCACCAATGGCCCAGCGATATCTGACCGCTCAGACCGACCAGCACATTGAGGCCAATACCAACCACCGCGGTCAAACCAACCAGCGCGATGATATAGAGTTCATAGCCGTCTGCTGCGAATATTGCGGCGATAGTCGCCGCCAGAAACAGCAGCATAAAAATTGCAGTCGGGCTCTTCATACCTTGTTAACCCCGGCGCGTCCGAATAGTCCATGAGGGCTGATTGCCAGCACCAGGATAATGAGCCCGAAGGTAAGCACCTGCGTATAGGCGGAGCCCAACAAGGTGGTAATCAAGGATTCGACGATGCCATAACCTATACCGGCCACGACCACGCCTCGCGCGTTGGTGATACCGCCCAGGATTGCCACCGCGAAGGCTTTGATACCAAGCAAGGTACCCATCGACGAAGAAACAACAAATAAAGGCGCGATCAAAATTCCGGCGACAGCCGCGAACAACCCCGATACGGCAAAAGCCGCGCTAATAGCCACAGTCACGTTGACGCCCATCAGACGAGCCGCATCCGGATTCTGTACGACAGCCAGTAGCGCCTTGCCATAACGTGTTCGATGCGAGAATAAATGCAGCGAAAATGCGATGGCGAGTCCGACAACCGGAATGACAACCTGTAGAAATTGAACCCGGATATCGCCAATATAAAAACCTTCGGAGGTCAATACATTCGGCGGCATACCGCGCGGATCTTTACCGAAAGTGAAGAGCACAACATTCTCAAGAATAATGCCCATGGCGACGGTTGCCATTAGCCACAAATCAGAACCGCGTTTGACGAATGGTCTCACCCCGATGCGTTCAACAATCACGCTCCAGATTGCGCAGACCAGCAGTGCCATAACGATTGCAATGCCAACCGGCCAACCCCAGGTAACACTGAAGGTGTAAGACAAAACAGCGCCCAGCATCATCGTGCTGCCCTGGGCGAAATTGACAGTGCTGGATACGGAATAGGTAATGTAAAAACCAAGCGCTAACAAGGCATACATACTGCCCAGGCCAAAGCCCGTAATCAGTGCAGAAATGATTAACACGAAGGAATTACCAGCATGGCCCGAAGGCGTAAGAATCTCATTCGATCAGGAGCATTCATAAGCTTTCGGGCCATGTTATCCATCTACACCAACTTTACTCTGCGGGCAGAATGGTATTGCCGTTGAAACGAACCATGATGTAGTCATTCTCATTCAATGCATCATGGTTATCAGCTGTGAATGGCGGGTTGTAGGTCTTCAGCAAACCTTCGTGCTTGCCAAGATTTTCCAACGCCATACGGATAGCATCACCGTCCGTGCTTCCGGCCTGGTTGATAGCCTTGGCAATCAAATGCATTGCGTCGTAGGCATTGGCCGTTCCAACCGGTGAAAAGATATCCTCAGGGCCATTGATCGAGTCATATTTTTTCACTAACGCCGCCAGCACTCTTTTACCCGTATCGCTTTGCTCACCAAAAAAACTGTAGGTTTGAACAAAATGAGCATCACCGGCAGTGGGACCAGCGAGTTCAGGAAAACGTCCGCCCGAGATACCCCAATGCGACACGACATTCACCTTCCAGCCCATGCGTTCGCGTGACTTCATCACCTGCGCTCCTGGAGGGGCATTGGTAACCAGAACGATCGTGTCTGCACCGGCTTCTCTAAGACGCAGCAGTTGCGGCACCATATCGACGTCGGAACTCTCATAGGTTTCAACGCCAACAATTTCCAGGTCAGTGTTGGTTTTATCCGCCTCTTTCAATCCGCGCTCGTTTGATTCACCCCATGGATTGTTAATCAGCATCAGGCCGACTTTTTTCGCGCCAAAGGTTTTGTGCGCGTATTGCAATAATTTGACGTCGACAATGGCGTCGACAGCAGAGACTCGAAAAACATAATTCGGATTTGCGCCGTTACGGGTGATTGGCGTAGCAGCAGCCCACTCAGCCATGAAAGGTACTTTTGCTTTATTGGCAAGCGGCACTATAGCCAGGGAAACCGGGGAGGATATGCCACCGAAGAAAGCCGCAACCTTTTCCTTATAGATAAGCTCACGGGCCGCGATAATACCTTTGGGAGGACTTGATTCATCATCTCTGCGAACCAGCTCGATCATGCGACCACCGAGTACTCCGCCAGCAGCATTGATTTCATCGATAGCCACCATCAAACCGCGCGTAATTGCTTCTCCGGACTGGGCACTCGGACCTGACAAACCAGCCACCAGGCCTAGTTTCACAGGTTCGGCAGCATGAACACCAACGCCTGTTCCAAGGAAACCCACTGCTCCTGCCATCAACACCAAAAACCATCTGCGAGAACCGCGCTGCTTCGACCTGCCTCACAACTGCAAAGCACTTAGCGTACGCACCTGCATTTTCACTTTCTTTTCTTGTAAGTAAGCACTTTATTACTTAAGATATTTCAAGTCAACAGAATTTCAGCAGCTTCCAAATCAGCTCAATCCAGTCTTTGAACAATGTTATGAGATAAGGGACAAGGAACATATCACATTGAAAAACAAGGATAAAATCCATAAAAAGGCCTCTTCGCCGCGAAAACGTGATGCGGTTGCCACCCGTGCAATTATATTGAAAGCCGCGCTAAGCGTATTCTGCGAAAAAGGTTTTAGTGGCGCTCGCACCTCCGAAATTGCAGCGCTGGCTGGATGCAATATCCGCATGCTCTATCATTATTTTGGTAACAAGGAAGGCGCCTACCTCGCTGCACTCGAGCACGTCTATGAAGAGGTTCGCTCCCATGAGGAGAGCCTGCATTTACTCCATCTTGGCCCGGTAGAGGGAATCGTCGCACTTATCGAGTTCACCCACGATTACATGATGTCGCATCAGGAATTCATTCGCATGATGGGCATTGAGAATATTCATCACGGCAAGTTCTTGCGCCAGTCGGAAACAGTTCCGCAAGCCGCGATGCCATTAATGGACTCAATCAAAACTTTGCTGGGACGAGGACAGGATCAAGGTCTGTTCCGCAAGAACGTCGATCCTTTGCAGTTATACGTATCGATTCTTTCGCTGTGCTATTTGCACAGTTCCAACAGATACACTTTATCGATTACCTTCGGCGAAGATCTCACCGATGCCAATTGGCTGAGCGAAAGACGCAAACATGCGCGCGATATGATTTTATGTTTTCTCATGGAGAAGTGACTCCATAGTTTATAAATTCACCGGGCTGCCACAAATCACTCTGTTCGACTTGCCGCAGCTCGTAATAACCATGCGTCGCTAAAATTCACTCATGATCTGGATTGTCGAGAACGATGACGCAATCCTGATCGGCATACAGGTAGTCCCCCTGACCAAACTGAATGCCCCCGAATGTCAGAGTGTCTCCTGTAATACCCTCCATTTCATTCGATGGCGGCATGGCTGAAGTACCCAGTGACTTGATGCCGATATCCAGTAGCAGGGTTTCATGGCTATCACGGATTACGCCGTTAAACAGCATCCCTTCCCAGCCGTGTTGCAAAGCTTCCTCAGCAATATTTCCACCGCAAAGCGCCCTGCGCCTTGAGCCATTTCCGTCGATCACCAGAACTTTCCCGGTCCCATCCTGTTTTATCAGTTCACGCAATCCCGCGTTACTTTCGTAGCCACGGAAAGTAACAATACGGCCATGAAAATGATTGCGCGCACCATAATCGTTGAACTGGTATTCACAAACACGGGCATCTTTACGGTGATTGTCACAGATATCAGCGGTTCTGATTATTTCTCTATTCTTGGTCAAGCCAGTTTCCTCGCATAGGTTGAAACGATTGGTTATCGATTGAAATTTAACACAAGTGGGGGTCGCTCTAATTTATCACTGCTATGTTTCCGTCGAAGCTGCGATCAGTTGTCGTGGATTATTTCGAGGAGATCGGTATCACCAAAATCGACGCCTGATTGCGACAGCAACGTCGTCACCTGACCACGATGGTGCACCTGATGCAGGAATAAATGGCTGATCAAACTGGCCAGAGATTTATTATGCGCAATTCCCGCCATGTTCTTATAGGAAAGGCTTGTCTCGATATCCTGCTCCGACAAATCCGCTATCCAGTCGATAATGATGCGATCGATCCTGGCCCTCTCGGCGTTTAACTCATCGAGATTTTCATAGAGCAGCGCATCCAGAGACCTGGGATGATCGAGGCCTTGAACAGATAGCAGGGTTTCGCGGCAGGCCGGGTGGGCAGAAAAACGCTTTAGCCAGATGATATCGCCTACCAGGATATGATTCAGCGTACCCAGCACAGACTTGAAAAAGGCACCGCGGTCGCCGATCAGTTCATCCCGGGTTAGCCTCGCGGCAGAGTCGAAAATACGCTGATTCATCAACTGGTTGTAAGCGGCAAACAGGGTAAATTGATTCAGCAGCGCCATCGGTTATCCAGGATCTGAATTCTGCAGCGGGTGATTATTTGACGTTCTCGTACTGCGCATTAAAGAAGACAAGGCCGGGCTGATGGTCAGGAATGGCAGATGGATCTTTTACCAGTACCATTTCGTCGATATGCAAACCGATACCTTCGGCCTTCGATTCTTCTTCCACCCTGGGCAACTCGTTCAATTCGCTGAGCACCTTGTCGGCGACTTTTTCTCGGGCCGCTGTTTCGTCTTCGGCTTCGACGTAGCGGGTGGCGCTAAAGCCAAGCCAGGATTCGTCTTTTACTCTGTCGAAGGGGGTTTTCTTACCCCGTATCACGATCCTATAAAAATTCATAACTATTCAATTCTCGCTGTAGTGGTAAGAAACAGGGGAACACAAAACTTATTCAAAGTGAGTAATCTGTTACCGAATTAATTTTCATTTAACAAAAACGGCAGAATTTTTTCCACCAGTAATTCTGCCTGCTCCTCGATGACAAGATGCCCGGCATCCGCGATGGCATGAAAAAGCGACCCCGGAATCATATCATGCAACAAGCGCCCTCGATCTATCGGAATCCAGCCATCCTCCATTCCCCACTGGATTAGAACCGGTTGGGAAATCTGACTGTAGAGGGATTGAACTTCATCGGTGTAAATGGAATCTGCCTGTGCTATCTGCCGATAGAAAGCCGCTTTACCATCTCTACCCAGCCAGGGTTTCACCGTCATCGCCATGGTCGCTTCATCCATCGGCTTGAAGGCGGCGGTGTTGATATAGGCGCGTACAATCGCCTCGTGAATATAATCGGGCACCCCGGCAAACGCCGCTTCGTGCTGTCTTACATGCTGGAAGAAAGGCGAACCCCAGGGCGACAGGGCAACCGGATCTATGAGTACTATTTTCTCGAAAGCACAGTGGTTCAAGAGATGGGCTCGAAGCAAGGTCGCCCCGCCAAAGTCGTGGCCGATGATACAGGGACTATGCAAACCCCAATGATCGATGAGCGCCGCGAGTAACTTGTTCTGGACTCCCAGGGAGACATCGCCAGGCTTCATCTCCGACTGACCGTAGCCAATGAGGTCGAAGTAATGGACTTTGAAATGTTTCGATAAGGCCAGAATAAGATGGCGCATGTTGAACGAAGACCATGGCGTACCGTGAACGATTACCAGGGGTGGGCCGTCGCCAGAAATACCAAAGCGAACCAGCCGATCTTCAAAGTGACAGGTTTCCGGTAAATTCCAGTCAGTCATTTATACCCCCAGGATCTGCATAACAACAGGTTTAAAACCAGCAAACCTACCCTCTAACCCTCAATACTTCAATCAACGCTAAATGGTTATTCATGCAAAATAATTAACCTAAGGCTTCACCCTACGGTCTCTTCAATTCCAAACCCGATGTTTTTGCTTTGAATAATGAAACAAAGCCACATAGGCTGGAACAGACATCAACCAGGTTAGCGCCAATATAGTCAAGAAGTAGCTGCGATCAAGCCCGGCAGGAAAATCTCCGCCGGCTAACAACACAGAAGTGGCATCGCTTAGTAAAAACACAATAAATACTGGAAACCAGATTCTACGAACAAATATTTTTCTGGAAAACACGTATCCATATAAACCTAGCGAAGCGACGATGCTTACCAAAGTATTAATAAAATCCAGCAAATCAATCTGATCACCGAATACTACTGCAACAATGGATAGCAGAATTAAAAACAGGTAAAAAACATAGTACAACTTCCACCACAAAGATCTGGATACCTGCGGTTCTATTGCCAAATCAGATTCGGGTGTTTTATAGGGATTGTCTTCCATACAGTCAGCCCTCAAGTCGTGTCAACAAACAGAATATTCAGTGAGACCGGGCTTCACTACATTCACCAGCCACGCAATATTATCAAATAGACCATTTCCCTGCTAACAACGGATAAGGACTGCGAAACAACAAAGTCCAAACGGTTTATTCTGGATAACTGGCAAAAGGGGCACCGAGCCATAGTGGAACAGCAATGGTTACGACAGCGGCGATTATCAATCCATATAGCGCAGCGTAACGACTTCGCTTGCGCAGCTTTAACCACACAAGCATGCCGGGAAACACACAGCCAAGGGTTAGCAGGGCAGTCAATGGATAAGGTGAATCTACTGTGCCCTCCATATTTTGTGTCAGCGCCCACAGATATAGCGATACAGCACCCGAGAAGATTGCGCCAAACAACATGGCCATGAACAGGCATAGCGCAGCCCAAGTTGTTCCCTGCCGATTTCGCTCAATGTCGTTGACTGTTTTCATGCATTGTTTCCACCTCGGGAAATTGAACTTCAGGGTGACGTCTTGCAAATAGTGACTGAACTATAGTAGCTGACGCTATAGTCCTGCACTACTTTAAATCCAACACAGCAAGAAACGGATATTCTAATGCAGCCCTGCCCCCTATCATCTACCCATGATTGAATTGACTGCAGCACTACTCCTGTTTCTACTTCCCCTGGCCTATAGCCCGGGTCCCGGGAATTTATTCTTTGCCACAAATGGGGCCAGATTCGGTCTGCGCTCAACCATTCCGGCGAACAGCGGATACCACGTCGCAACATGGCTGGTCACAGTGGCTCTGGGTCTGGGCTTCGCCGCCGTTGTTCATCAGTTCCCCGGTCTATTCTCATTTATCCATGTGACAGGATCGCTATACGTGCTTTGGCTCGCCTGGAAGTTAATGCGTTCAGGCATGCCGAATTCTGATTACAAGGCCAAGGTCGCCAGTTTCCGTGACGGCGTGGTACTGCTACTACTGAACCCCAAGGCCTACTTTATTATTGCAGCAATGTTTGCCCAGTTTCTGGATCCCGGGCGAGCAGATCAGCTCATGTTGGTGTTATGGATTTCGACGATTTTTACGCTGAACAATCTCCTTGCATTCACCTGCTGGACGCTTGCCGGTGATCGACTCGCAGCATTATTCCGTAGCGAATCAAATGCCAGGATTATGAATCCTGGATTTGGAGCGCTATTGGCAGTGGTTGCCTTGTGGATGTTGATTTCCTAACAGCAAGGACAGCGTCTGGTTTGAGTTTTTCGCCCTGTGCTGATGAGCGACCCGAAACTTTTACTAACCTGGACCACAACAACCTCAAGTACCACCCGGGAAATTTTCAGAGCGAGCTTTCTATTCTGCCTTGATAGTAAAAAGTGACGAGCCGCTTTAATTCATTAATCACGTCCCGATCATAGGTGGATGAACGTGAAAGCGCCAGGTCCTGAAGAGCGCCAAACATTTCACCCATGCACAACATGGCAGTCGCCAGTTCTTTTTTGCTTAAATGAATGTTCCATGCTTTCAGGAATGGTTTCATTGCCTCGCCAATTTCGATATTGGTGCCCTGATATGAGGCATGTAAATTCGGATAAATGATAAGCGCCCTTTGCAGTTGCACCAGCGCCCGGTCATTTTTGGTACCGTCGACTATAGTGTCGACCATTTCATGACACACTTTGTCCAGGGGCGTATCTATGGGGGTATCGCTTAAGTAATTGCATATTAAATCCGCCTGTTTCTGGCTAAAAGCAAGCGCGAGTTCATTGAGTATTTCGTATTTATCCGTGAAGTATTTGTATAGCGATGAAATATTGATTCCGGCTTTACTCGCTATCATATTGGTACTGATTTTTTCTATCCCGGTTTCTTCGAGAATATCTAGAGTTGCCCTAATAATGGCTTCGCGCGTCAGTCGAGAGCGCTCCTGCTTTGGCTTTTTTATTACCTTTGGCAACGGCATAAATCGAATCCCTGAATAAATATGGTATGGCCTGAGGGTTGACATTTATAATCAAATCAATGAAAGTAAGCAAGTACTTGCTTTTTTATGGATCGCACGCAATGAACACTACTTACTCTGATGCCTACCAATCATTTTCTCCAGGCGACCGCCACATTTCGCCTAAACGAATAATGGAAACCTACATCGGTGCTTTTGAAGCGAAAGACGCGAACACCATATTAAATCTGATCGGTGATCGCGCACTCGTCGAGTTACCACTATTAAAGCCTAACCGGTTGTTCGGTTCCCTGGAGGTTCACCGAGGCCATCAGGCTGTATTCTTGTCCGCTGACTCCATTCACTTTTCGATCGACGATTCTATTGTTCAAAACGAGACGGCAGCAATTGCCCTGGGGCACCTGGGCATCACAAGACATGATGGCAGTTCTGAAAACCACGAAATAGGGGTTGTCGTCGAAAAGAAAGAACAATTGTTACATCGGATCAGTATCTACTTGAATTCTCGCGATATCCGCCGTTGGGCGGATGAGACAATAGTCTAGGGTCACAATATGAAAACCATGAATGCAATAGATGCCTTTGAAGCTTACTGTGATGCCTGGGTTCGTCATGACCATTTAGCATTGGCAAATCTTTTCACCGAAGACGGTGTGTTTGAAGCCTCGACTCTGGATGCACCAGTAAAGGGGCGCAAAGATTTGCAAAAACAGTTGCGCATCATTTCCAGCGCGCACAGCGACATTCAAACCGAGACGCGCATAGCGATTGAAACCAAAAAGGGCGCCTATATCGAAGGGACTTATAGGGCGAAGCTGGTTGGTGCAGGCGGTAAAGTGGATGGATCGCCGATTCGCGCCGATTTTCGCTTTGTCGCCAATATCGAGATGGTTGATGGCAAGATCAGCCGGCTGGTCGAAATATTTGATTCACGCCCCTTCTATGCCGAGGAACGTCAACGCATGTTTGCGATGAATCGGCTGAGCCCCTATTGGCAAGGAACCGTAAATGCAAAATGCATGGAATGGAGCGTGTACAACAACATGTTCTTTCCAATGATTTATAGCCGTGCCCCGTATGAAGATTATGCGGCCTTACTGGAAGGCGTGACTTTATGGGACGTCGGCCTTGAGCGACAGACGCAATTGAAGGGCGCTGATGCGATTAAATTTCTCGACTATCTTTCATGCCGGGACATGACCGACATGAAACCGGGGGATTGTCGCTACACCCTGATGTGTGACGATACCGGCCAGGTACTCTGTGATCCGGTTGTTTTAATGCCTGAAGAAGATGTCGTCTGGTTATCTCATGGTAATGCCGATGTCACGCTTTGGGCACGCGGCATCGTCATGAATTCGGACTGGAATGTTGAAGTGAGCGAACCTGATGTGGCGCCGCTGCAGGTTCAAGGACCGGACGCAATCCATGTGCTCGATGCGCTATGCGCCACAGATTTAGCCGCGCTGAAAAACTACAAGTGCGTGATCACCGAGGTAGCCGGTCAGCGAGCCGTGGTATCAAGAACCGGTTGGAGTGGTGGATCTGGATATGAAATCTATCCTTACGGAAGCGAGCGGGCGATGGAACTTTGGGATGCCATTCTGGCAGCTGGCGAGGCCTACGGTATCAAGGTGACCGGTCCGATTCTTAATAGAGCAGTCGAACGGGGTGTAACCGACACGGGCTATTACACCAATTCAGATATGAATGCGCTTGAGGAGACATCTTCACAATTTGTTGACCTGGACAGGAAATCTGATTTTATCGGTAAAGCCGCCTTAACAAGAATCAAGCAGGAAGGCGTCAAACGTCACTCTGTCGGACTTTTTATCGAGGGCGAGGTACCAAGACTCGAATGGTACTGGGACTTGCGTGGCGCTGGTGGCGCCACAGGATTCGTGCGCTGGGCGGTGCATTCTTTTGAGCTGGACCGGAGCATAGGCATAGCAGTGGTTGATGTGTCGATAAAGGTCGGAGATATCGTCGAAGTTGATCAACCGGGCGGCAAAGTAAAAGCAGAAGTAACATTGATTCCATTTGTTGGACGCGGAAGCTGATCCGTGCGGGTACTCGCCGTTATAGCGCACCCGAATCAGGCATCTTTCAGCCATGCGGTACTTGATCGCTTTGCTGCCGGTGCGAATGAGGCCGGGCATACGCTCGACATTGCAGACCTGTATCGGGAGGGATTTGACCCAACGCTTTCTGAAAGAGACTTGATGCAGTTTCAGGGCGTTGAGATGCCCGAAGATGTATTGGCTTATCAGTCTCGGGTCGAACAAGCAGATGCCCTGTGCCTGGTCTTCCCCACCTGGTGGTACGGCATGCCGGCGATGATGAAAGGCTGGTTTGATCGCGTCTGGTCGGCGGACTGGGCTTACCAGTGGAAGCATGACCCTGTCGGCAGCCTGCTCCCTTCAAGACCTTGTACCTTGCTCATTCCAACCGGCGCATCCGAGAGGATGGAAGCCGATTGGCGTTGTGTAGAGAGACTGGAACATATTTATAGAAAAGGTGTTCTGGGCTATTGCGGCGTCGACCCGGTGAAGATTCACTTTCTACTGGACTCGGCTGAATACGGAAGCAGGAAAACGCGAGAAGATCATTTGCTAACTGCCTACCATGCCGGGCTGACTTGCCTGGAATAGCGAATTATGGTGACAGTTAACTTAAATACTGAACTCCCTCGACCAGGCATCCGAGACCAGTTTTCCTTTCTCGAAATCGTCAACCACCAGAATCATTTGGTGATCATGATCGCTATACAGCACTTCGATATTGACCCCGGCCTCTGCCATTCGTCCAGTCAACAGGCCGAGTTGCCCCGGGATATCCTGCTTGAGGCGCTGCACTAATACATTATTCTCTTTTATTACTTTTATCCCGGCCGCTTCCAGAGCCTGGCGCGCAGCACTGCCGTCTGCAAA
This sequence comes from uncultured Gammaproteobacteria bacterium, assembly GCA_963976575.1. Classification (GTDB taxonomy): domain Bacteria; phylum Pseudomonadota; class Gammaproteobacteria. Next base: position 14,334 of record CAXBMV010000010.1, read on the forward strand.
CAGAAAATGCGCAACGCCTACACCATCAACCACCCAGGCCCCCCCGCCCTCGACGCTTACGCCAGCCTTTCCCAGTACCGCCCCCATTTCCGAGATCGCTCCCGGTCGGTTATCTAATTCAATCGCCAGATCTTTCACCAGTTGTCTCCGCCAGGTAAAACCAAATTGCTATTCTACCCGATAGCAGTGTGCCGACCAGCCATCTGCTGAGCAGGACTCATATTTTCTTTTCCAAACTAGCCGCCGCAAACGACAGCAAGGCCACCGAATAAAGCTTGTGAAACCCAAGCAGGGCCTTGTAAGCGAAGCCGAGGCGTTGCTCACCTGATTTTTTGTCGAGCACTGGAACAATGGCGGAGCCAAAATACAATCGGGTATGCTCACCGCTATCGGTTTCCATGCGAGCGGTCATTAACCAGGATCTTGTGCGCCCCTGAAAGTCCGCCAATAGCAGTTGATTTTCAGCTCTGTCCTCCACCGACCAGGCCGCAAAATTAGTATCATCAGCAGAGGCCAGGCGAGCCAATTGCGCGTCAGTTGATGGCCGCGATACCGCCCATTTCAGGATGAAGCGCTCCAGTCTGAATAGCCACGTCGAGTAGAACGCCACGACAAACTGCTCGAAGGAAACGCCGACAGGAATGACGGTGGAATAGCAATCTGAATGGAAGCCACTCTTCTGATAACGCTTGAGTAAAGCATCTGATGGCATAGTGCAGGGTTTCACTCGGGGCATGACAGGTTCTCTGTATTCGGCGCATAGCGCCAGGCAATTTCTTTTCGATGGCTGCAGCTGTTAAACGATTACTCGTACTTCCTCCCATTATGGAGCAGCCAGCCACCTATATGACTATTGCCAGGATCCCGGTGAGTCCAGTGGACTACGCCGCCTTTCGAATTCCACTCATACACCCCATAAAAGGCGACTGCATCCGACTCTGAAAGGGTATCTACTCTGGGAGCTAGATCAATATTGTGCGCAATCAATACTGTATGCCCACTATCGAGGCGCAAAATGAATCTTTGGTGACGACTACCTTTCAGATCATCAGCTAAAACCCTTATTACCAGGCCTTTTCCTGACACTTGAACATCGCTTTGACGCGTTTCGAACAAATGCTCAATGGAAGAGTCACTGGCCCAGCAAAGTTTCACCGAGAACAAAAAACACATGAATAAAACCAGGGGAATACTTTTCATAGATTTCCTAGCCATACAATCACCTAACAGTATATTTTACAGTTAACTTTTTTATCCTGAGCTGCATCTTAAAACCGACTCAACCGAAATTGTTTCTTTGAAGCCTCCTGCCAGCCAGGTTCTGAACCCCTGTTTTTGCAAAAATAACAGGCCTCCATCTCTAAATCCCATTGAGTAGGCTGTATTGCCTTTGAAAAGAAACAAGGCGACTGCGTTGCCGGGAATTTCCTTTATCCTCATCTTGAATTCTTCAGCTACTTTTTTCACTTCCTCCAGTGAAGTCGCGCAGGTTAGCTGTTGTTCAAATTTCGAGGCATTTGACCACGGCTTACTGTCACAACCACTCAGTAGAGACACGCAGATTAAAAGAATGAATGATGTTCCAAATGGTCTACACATAGCTGCATACAAAAAACATATAACAGGTAGTGCCATCAGTTCACTGCGACTCAGCTTCTACAAGCTGATCCTGGTGTTTTAAAAATGAAGCCAACGGGATACTCAACGCGGTAATCGCGCACAGACCCCAGAGCACCATATCGAGGCTGCCGAAGTCGGCAAGCAGGCCGAAACCAAAGGGTCCGATCACCGTGGCGATACCGGAAAAAGAATAAATCAGCGCAAAGCCTCGGGATTGATGACTGTTCTCGATGTGATCTGATATAGCGCCATAGGTGACCGTCGATGAGCCCTGAACGACCAACCCGATCAAGGGAAGTGCAACCAATAGGGCCATTACCGGCAACAATATCACACCCAAGAGACCCGCCACGGTGAGCAACTGGATAAAGACGAAAGGCTTGTGGTCACCATAACGCGCGGTCAGGAAACCGCAGCAAAACTTTCCCGTCATGCCGCCGCACAGGGCTAGTACCACAGCGAATGAAGCCACCTCGGTGGAAGCGCCTTTTTGCAATAACACAAAGGCGAGGAAAGTCAGGAATACTGCCTGCACCGCACTGTCGAGCGCGACCACTATCGCCAACAGGGAAAAATGTC
>CAXBMV010000011.1:0-16278 GCA_963976575.1 uncultured Gammaproteobacteria bacterium
CAGGGATTGCCCGTAGAGGCATATATAGCGCACACCGCCTCTTGGAATTGCGTTTTAACGCTAAAGTCCCCCGAAATTCAGCCGTTACAGTGTGAAATAAGCTCCATTTCAGGATAAAAGGCGCAACGCCAAGCGGCGCCGATAGCAAATTTTTCTCAGGGATAGCAGGTAATCAAATTGTCCAGAATCGCCCCCACTAGTTCAGAATCCAGATGAAACGCTGGAGTAAACGTAGGCTGAAACGCTACATGTTCCCTTCGATTGCGTTGGGATTCGCGTTGTTATGGTTGATTTCGACGACCCTCCTGTGGAGCAACTGGCTGAGTGAAAAGCAGCGGATCCGGTTCGATCTCGAGCATGAAGGCATGGAGCGGCTTGGACAGAAGGCAATAGAAATCGAGTCCATACTGCAACAAATTTATCATGTGGGTCGTACCATCTCGCTGTTACCCGGCGTACGCAGCAATGTCCCCTATAATCGCGACTCAGACGAGCAGGATATAGTCGCGCTGGGCCGCATGTCGCAAGGCGATTACGATACCATTCAGCAGTTTTACAATCATATTGCTACCCTGGTAGATGTCTCTGAAATATATATCATCTACGATGGTTTCGACCCGGACCGGGGCCAGGTGCCATTCGTCATGTTCGACCAGATAATCGTCGACAGATTTCAACAGCAGATCGTGGAAACCAACGCTGTCGATCACTCCGACCTCCCCGAGGAGGACGAATCCGAGGAATATAGTGACTATGTACGACAACTGGACTACCTGCGTCAGAACCATTACAGAATGCCACCCGGAGCGTTGGAGAATATTGTCACGATAAACTCCGGCTTGCTGCGCACCTGCGATAATTCTCAATATCTTTCCAAATCCAGGGACGATGTGCGCCATTCCTATGGATTTACCTTGTCGGTGCCAATTTTTGATCTGACTAGTCGCGGGTTCAAGGGCCTGGTGACCACGGTTCTGCGCCAGAATGTACTCGAGGCAGCGCTTATTGGCTGGCCAGTTTTGCCGGTAACCGAAGCCGACCAGAAATTGCTCGCCGAACTGCCCGGTTTCGATATCAATTCGACGCCGGTGAGTTTGCTGCTGGAAGAGCAGGTCTCGGGCATCTCTATCAGTGACCGGCGAAATCACAACTTTGCCAGCATCAGGGAAAACGCGGCGTTCCATGCCCAGCTAAAACTTCGCCTGCCCGGGCCTTCGAAATGGGTGATTCATGATTATGTGCCGCTGGCCTTACTACAGGCCAGGCTCGATGGAGCTCGAAACCAAATTTTGCTGCAGATAGCCGTTCTCACCCTGTTACTCGTGCTGCTGGGATACGCGGTATACAGCCTGCTCAATTCGCAGCGAAAGGCTGCCGCTCAATTACGCCAATACGCCGATGTCGACACGCTCACAGGACTGCCCAATCGCCGTATGATCGGCCTGTACATGAATGCCATCCTCAAGGCTACGCCGGCGCATCATTATTTTGCCACGATCATGATAGACATAGACGATTTCAAACAGGTAAACGACAGCCTCGGGCACGAAGCCGGCGACCGCTTGCTCGTCGAAATCGCGGCGCGCTTCAACCGGGTGCTGAGAGACGAGGACCATGTACTGCGCATCACCAGCGAAGATATCGACGAAACCGTAACCGTCGCAGAGCGGGTCATGGGCAGGCTAGGTGGAGATGAATTCCTGGTTATCCTCGGTAACCTGACCAGCAGGGAGATCTGTAGCGAAATCGCCGGTCGCCTGCTGGCTTCGTTGGGGGATCCGATCGAGATTGGCATGGAAAGAATCTATGCGCGCGTAAGCATGGGCATAGCGGTTTATCCGGACGATGGTGATAATCCGGCAACATTATTACGCAGCGCCGATATTGCGCTCTACGAAGCCAAGAATCGAGGCCGCGGACAAACGGTGATTTATGGGCCGGAACTGAATGCCGATTCGATGCGACAGCTACAAATGATGGCGGCATTGCACGAGGCCCTCGCCGAACAGCAATTTTTCCTGCTTTATCAACCCGAATTGCATGTCGAATCATCCAGCATCAACGCGGCGGAAGCGTTGCTGAGATGGGAGCACCCCGAATTTGGCCTGGTTATGCCCTATGAGTTCATTCCCCTGCTGGAACGCTCGGGGCTAATCATCGGTGTCGGAGAGTGGATTTTGCGCAGTGCCTGCGAGCAATTTCTGGTATGGCAGAGCCAGGGATTAGGCCTGAACAAAATAAGCGTGAACATATCTCCCAAGCAACTGGCGCAAGTTAATTTTGCGGCCATGGTGGCAGCCACCGTGGATAAAACCGGGATAAATCCAGAAAACCTGGTACTCGAAGTGACCGAGTCCATCTTCATGGAAAATCCAAGGCTCGCCATAAAATCCCTGGCTGAGGTGCGCGAGCTAGGTGTGAGCGTCGCCATCGACGACTTTGGTACGGGGTATTCCTCGCTCAGTTATCTGCGCACTATTCCGCTGGACATACTCAAGATCGACCGCAGTTTCGTGATGGAATGCGATAGTGAAAATGGCCTGGCCATCTGCGATATGCTGATCGCACTTTCCGGCAGGCTTGGCCTCAAGGTCGTCGCCGAAGGTGTCGAAACCCAGTCACAGCTGGACAAGCTGCAAGGGGCAGACTGGATACAGGGCTACTATATTGCACGGCCCGTATCGGTTGAGGATTTTCCTGAAAAAGTGTTCGAATATCGCTCTACCGATCAAGACCTGACCGAATCGGCAAGCTGTACCCAGGCGACAACATGGCCAGAGTGTTCTGGCCATTATTTCTGCCTGGTTTTTGGCAGTACCCCCTATAGCGATCGCAATCCGACCCTTGGCGCATTAGTCGAATCGATAACCCCGGCTCTCGCCAACTGCCTTCATTACCGTTAAAATTCGGCGTCGACTCCCCACCCATTCGGGATAATCAAACCACGATTAGCAAACACGCGCGGCGAGAAAATGAAGGGTACGCTAGATGCCACAAGATAAAGCAGAAGTCGGAAACCTACAGGCCTTGCTCGCGGAAATCGGCGGCGGGCTGGATAAATATCTCAAGTTCGAGCAGGCCGACGCCTATAGCACCCGGGAGCGCTGGCTGGCTGCACTGGATCAACCTCTGCCAGAACAGGGTGTTGGCATAGAGCAGGTCACCCGCGAGCTGCTCGAAGATGTCATCCCCAACGGCTCGGCGATAACGAAACCCGGCTTTACCTCTTATATCACTACCGGCTCGACCACTGCGTCGACGCTGGCAAGCACCGCAGCGAGCATCGCTTCTCCGCAAAGATATACACAGACCGCGTTTAATTTTCTCGAAGAGCTGTCACTGGATTGGCTCGCACAAATGTTTTCCCTGCCGGGAATGAAGGGCATCTACAGCAGCGGCGGCTCGGTCGCCAACCTGGTTGCACTCGGCGCCGCGCGCCAGTCGGCCTTCGAGAAAATCGGCCATGATCCGGCGCGCGACGGTATCCACCGCGCGGTCGGGGTCTACGCCAGCAGCGAATGCCACCACACCATCCAACGCTCCGGCGGCGTGCTCGGCATCGGCCGCCGCGCCATCAGACCGATTGCCTGCGACGAAACCGGGCGCATGCGCATCGATGCCTTGAAGAAAGCGATTGAGCAGGATTTACACCACCAGATTTTACCCATGGCGATAGTCGCCAACGCTGGCACCACCAATACCGGTGCGATCGACCCGCTGCAGCAAATCGGCGAGATCGCGCGCGAGCACGGCATCTGGATGCACGTCGATGGTGCCTATGGCCTGCCCGGCATACTCGACCCACGCTTAGGCGAACACTACCGCGGCCTGGAGATGGTCGACTCGATCATCGTAGACCCGCATAAATGGCTGGGGGCATCGGTTGGCATTGCCGCGACCTTCGTGCGCGACCGCGATCTGCTGGAAAGAGCCTTTACCCAGGAACCGGCCGACTACCTGGAAGGCTCGATAGAACACGAAGAAGGAGAGACCCTGAATGAACATTCGCTGGATAGTTTCGGCATCCCATACTTCAACTACGGCGTCGAACTGAGCGCCCCCTGCCGCGGCGTAGCGGTGTGGGCGCTAATCCGCGAGATAGGCGCGGACGGCATGCGCCAGCGCATCCAGCGACACAACGATATGGCGCGTGATCTGGCCGAGTTTGCGCGTCAGCACGCTCAACTCGAATTATTGCTGGAGCCGACCCTTTCTGTGGTCTGTTTTCGCTATGTTTCGGATCGGGTCGATGATCTGGATAAACTCAACCAGCGCCTGCACCGGCAATTGGTGCGCGAAAACGAATTCATGCCCAGTACCACGCGTATCGCCGGCAAACTGGCGTTGCGCCCCTGCTTCATCGGTGCGCGCAGCGACGAGGCCCAGGTCGAGGGTTTGCTGAAGGCGGTGTTGCGCATCGGTGACGCGCTGGCAGCCAGGTCCTGAGCCAACCTGCGTGACGAAACCCGGTCCACCCCATCGCATTTATCAACCCACGGAGTTCAACAAGCTGCCGTGGAAAAACGGGCTCGGCTTCACCACCGAGTTATTGCGCCAGCCGGCTCAGGGTGACGTCTTCGACTGGCGTCTGAGCATCGCCCGCGTGGACCAGGACGGCCCCTTTTCAAATTTTTCCGGTTATCAGCGCACGCTGGTGTTGCTTGGCGGTAACGGCATCACGCTGATACACCGCGACGAGGAACAACAGTATCTCGGGCAGCGGCTCGCCAGCGCCAGCTTTGCCGGCGAAGGCCCGACCAGCGCCACTCTGAAGCAGGGACCGATAGAGGATTTCAACATCATCACCCGCACTGGTATTTGTATCGCCCAAACCCATTGCGATGCGGATTTAACGGGAATAGAAATCGACAGTAAGGCCGCGCAATTACTGGTGTATGCCAGCGGCGATGATCTTGCCATCAACCTCGGCCGGACCACGACGCTGCCACTGCCCGGCGGGCACTTACTGGCAGTCAGCCCGCAGCAAGCGATGCACTGTGTTATCGAAGGTAAGGGCTACATTGCCGTGGAAATACACTACACAAGCGAATCAGGAACAGAACAGCAGTAGACTCAGGCGCCACCGCGCTACTAGAATATCGCTCTGATCCCGCAAAGCGCCTGACTATGTCCGCCAATACCATCGCCGAAAACCGCCGCCGTCACCATTGGATGCCAGTCAGCAAGTCTGGTTGTTCGGTTATGGCTCGTTGATCTTCAAGGTAGATTTCCCCTACCTGCAGGCCCGCCAGGCCAGTATCCGTGGCTGGAGCCGGCGCTTCTGGCAGGGGTCGCACGACCACCGTGGTAACGACGCCTTCCCCGGACGCGTGGTAACGCTGATCGAAGACAACGACGCCGTCTGCGATGGCATGGCTTACCAGGTCGAAGCCAGCGTGTTCGAGCAACTGGACGTACGCGAAAAGAATGGCTATCTGCGCTTCACCACCGAAATGACCTTCGACGATGGCAGCCACGACAACGGGCTGGTGTATATCGCCACCGCCGACAACGAAGCTTACCTCGGCGAAGCCAGCGAGCTGGAAATCGCCCGCCAGATCAGCCAGGCCGAAGGCGCCAGCGGTGCCAACAGCGAATACCTGCTGGAACTGGCGCGGGCGTTGCGCGAACTGGAGATGCAGGATGCACACGTGTTCGAGATTGACCGGCATTTACGCGCCATCATCGACGCCAGCGATTGAAAGTTATCCTGTAACCACTGCTTAGCGCATGTCACCGGCCACGGCCGCATGCCAGTTGGCCTTTATTACGCGCCATTCCTCGTCTTTTACCAGCAACAGTTCGAAGCGATACACCCTGGCGCGCAACCCGGCCAGTGCTCCCGCGTCGCTAATGGCGCTGCCGGCCATCGCCAGGTGCAGGCTGACCAGCGCCCTGTCTTCGGCTTCAAATTCTATCGAATTGATTTTGCTGAACAGGAATATGTTTTTGTTGCGCAGGAATTGCAGGCGTAACAGCTTTTCCAATTGACTCCTGTTGTAACCGTTCTGGTCGAGATAATTTTTATCGGTTAAATCGATCAACGCCCCTGTATCACGACTCTCACCAGCCTCGACGCCGCGCGCTATGAGGTCGCGGATGGCCTGCTCTGGCGTGGTTTGCTCAGACGAACAGGCGCTTAGCAGCAACAGCAGCGCAAGCAAAATTAAGTTTTTCATGAGGCTACTCCCCGCGCTGTTGGCGATGGTTGGCTTCAATTCGATTTCGGCGAGTTTATCACGCGCGCTTGCTACTCATAACGGACGGCGCTGAATTGGGGTATGGCAAAATCGGCCAGACCCTACTTAAATGATCTCGAACAGGCCCGCCGCGCCCATGCCACCGCCGACACACATCGACACCACCACATATCTGGCACCGCGGCGCTTGCCTTCGATCAGAATATGGCCGGTTTGACGGGCACCGGTCATGCCGTAAGGATGGCCGATGGAAATAGCACCGCCATTGACGTTGAAGATTTCATTGTCTATGCCGAGCTGGTCGCGACAGTAGATCGTCTGGCAGGCGAAAGCCTCGTTGATTTCCCAGAGGTCGATGTCGTCCATGCCCAGCCCGTTCAACTTGAGCAGTTTCGGTATCGCATAAATCGGCCCTATGCCCATTTCCGCGGGTTCGTTACCGGCCACGGCCATGCCACGATAAATACCCAGAGGCTGCAGGCCTTTCTTTTGCGCCAATCCAGCCTCCATCAATACGCAGGCCGAGGCGCCGTCGGATAACTGACTGGCATTTCCGGCGGTGATGCTACCGCCTTCGATTACCGGGTTGAGACCGGACAGACCCTCCAGCGTGGTTTGCGGGCGATTACCTTCGTCCTTCGCCAGCGTGACTTGCTGGTAGCTGATATCGCCGCTCTCTTTGTCTTTGATCATGCGGTTGGCCTCGATGGCGACGATTTCGTCGTCAAACTTGCCGGCCTGTTGCGCCGCGGCGGTACGCATCTGCGATTGCAACGCATACTCGTCCTGCGCCTGGCGGCTGATGTTGAATTTTTTGGCGACGTGCTCGGCCGTCATCAGCATCGGCATATAGGCATGCTCTGCCATCGCGGTCACCTGTTCGTCCTTGCTATCGGCGACCCATTGCAGGTACTGGTTTTGCACCGCGGAAATATTATCCTGTCCCCCGGCGACGACCATATCCATGCCATCGACGATAATCTGCTTGGCGGCAGTGGCGATGGCCATCAAACCAGAAGAACACTGCCGATCGATGGTTTGCGCAGCCACGCTCACCGGCAATCCAGCCGCCAGCGAGGCGTTGCGCGCGATATTCATGCCCGCGGTTCCGGCGGTCAACACCGAGCCAATAATGACATCATCGATTTCCGCGCCTTCTATCCCGGCTCGCTCCACCGCATGCCGAATCGCGTGCGCGGTCAGGCTTGGGCTTTTGATATTGTTCAACGAGCCGCGGAAGGCCAGCCCTATGGGCGTGCGTGCGGTGGATACTATGACGGCATCTTTCATTTGTTTTACTCTCGCTTGATCACGGATGATTACTGGCGGCTCGCCTGTGCTAATTGAAGCTTTGATTCAGGAGAGGATTTTCGCACGCCCCGGCTGTCGGTGTAAGTGGCGCGCATTACATTATTGTAGAACTTGCCGACGCTGGATTTCGGCATAACCCGCTTCGAAAGCTGTCCCACATCAATAGCCGGTCGATTCGTCATCTGTACTCAGACAGTTTGATGCTCCAGTGCGGCACACAATTCTTCGATGACATCAACAAACTGCGCGTCGATACTGGCAGCCTCTTCGAATATCAAAGCGATGCGCTTTTCCGCTTTACCGGTCATTTGCGCGAGGATGGTCTGTTGCTTCGCATCCAGGTCCAGCTGCAATAGATAATTTTCGATGATCCCGCCGGGCTGTGACAGAAATTTGCTGGCACTTTCTTGTCGTTGCCGATGGAGCTGCTGGATTTCTTCTATATTCTGTCGCCCGGCTCCGAGCAAATCGGTCAATTCGAGGCGGCGCTGTTGTAACCGCTCTTCCGCCTGCAAGCTGCGTATGCGACTGTCCAGTCCTTCGATCAAAATCGACATATGGTCACGCAGGCGAGCTGCTTTATCACCCTCGCTGGGTATGTTACGGATGAGTATGGTTGCCATGTCGGAGTTTATCGCCAGGCGCCGGCCGAAACTGACCAGGCGGTCCTGACCGTGCAAGGATTCGAGTATTTGCTTTTCCATCGGGCGATCGATTTCATCGCTGAACCAGAACAGATTCTCCGGCTGGGATAAGATCAGCAGGCTGCAATCGAGCTTGAACTCGGCGAGGCATTCGAATACGCGCGCCGCCAGCAGCGGCAGGCTGGTGATGGAAAAGCTGTCCTGCAGAAACTTGACCACCAATGCCAGTTCCCCGCTACTGCTGAGGTTCTCGCTCAAGGCCTCGGCCGCATCCTCTGAAATCGCTTTGTACTGCTGCTTGCTGCGCTGGCTGGCAAGAACGATTTCTATCTTTCGTTGCAGAATTTCGCCACTGAATGGTTTGGTAATATAGTCGTCGCCGCCGGCCATGTAACCGGCCATCAATTCTTCGTCGGAAGCCAGTGCGGAAATGAAGACTACCGGGATATCGGCCTGTGCTGGATTTTGCTTCAGGCGCTGGCAGGTTTCCAGCCCATCGATATTCGGCATGTTTACGTCGAGCAGTATCAGCTGGGGAATTTCCTGGTCAACGCATTGCAGGCAGGCCTCGCCGGAGTCAGCGGTAACCACGCGATATTCTTCTCCCAATAATTCCTCGATTATGCTGATATTGACGGGTTCATCGTCGACGCACAGAATTAAGGCCTTTTCACTCATTGATCACGGCAATCCATTTAAAAGACTGGTTTAAATATAATAGAACCCGGAGATATTACCTGACAAATGGCTGTAATCGGGGATTTCTTTGTGTTGCCGCCACAGCGGCGAGACCCTGATTCGGCCGATATTTCAGAATCAGGCCGCTGCAGGAAAATAGACGGGGCTGTCACCGGCCTTCCAGGTTGGATACTTTTGCATCACCAGCGCGAAAAATTCGCTTTCCAGCATTCTCGTCAGCCATGCCCGCAATGCCTCATAGCGGGATTGTTGAAACCAGTCTGGCTCCACTCCGGCGAACTGGCGCACGAACGGCAGTATAGCCGCATCGGCCAGGCCAAACTGCGGCGTCACCAGGAAACTCTGCAACTGCAGCCGTTGTTCCAGCGCCTCTATAAATGGCAGCGCTCGCTGTCGGTGTTCGCTCTGGCTGAACTGCGGGTGTCGATCGGCGTATTTATAACAATCCAGCAATGGCTTGAAGTCTTCATCGTTACGTCGAATCCAGTCGCCAGCTTCTTCTGCGCCTTGCAACCAGCCCTGAGGGTCCGCCTGTTGCAGGCACCACAGCATCACATCGAGGCTTTCCTCGATGACTTCACCTTCGGCCCCCAGCATCATCGGCACCGTGCCCTTGCGCGACAGATGCAGCATCTGCTCGGGTAGATCGCGCAACTGCACTTCGCGCAATACCACCCGCTGACCACTGGCCAAAAGCGCCATGCGCGCGCGTATGGCGAATGGGCAACGCCTGAACGAATAGAGTAACGGCAGGGAATTCACGTGTTTGTTCTCGTTTTGCTCTCAATCACTGGTTTATCACGACCCGGCTTGCCAAGCTAGCACAGGCCTCGCGGGCAGGCCAGAGCAGAGGCGGCTGAAAAGCTTCGCCGGTTTAGTCAGCAGTGCCCCGATGGAGGCGGTGAATGCCGCGTTAGGCGAAGGCCAGCGCAAAACCTTTGACTGGGCGATAAATCACAAAATTGTTGAATTATTTCGGCTACACTTTGTCGATAAAACAAACAGCAGATCAAGATGTTAGACAATACAGACAATAGCATCGACGACCTTCAGGCCGATATCGGCAAGGCGTTGTCGGCAATCGAAACCATCATCCTCGGTAAATCCAGCCAGATTCGCCTCGCGGTTTGCTGTCTGTTGGCGCGTGGACACTGCCTGATAGAAGATTTGCCGGGTGTCGGCAAAACAACCCTGTCGCAAACCATCGCCCAGGTATTCGGGCTCGGTTTTAATCGCATACAGTTCACCAGTGATCTGCTTCCGGCAGACATACTCGGGGTATCCATTTTCGACCCGGAGGAGCGCGTTTTTCGATTTCACCCAGGACCAGTGTTTGCCCATTTCCTGCTCGCCGATGAAATCAATCGCGCCACGCCAAAAACCCAGAGCGCGCTGCTCGAAGCCATGGAAGAAAAACAAATTACCGTCGAAGGCACCACCCATGTACTGGAAGAACCCTTTTTCGTCATAGGTACCCAAAACCCGCTCGACCAGTCCGGCACCTTCCCTCTGCCCGAGTCGCAGCTGGATCGCTTCATGATGAAAATTCAGCTGGGTTACCCGGATGCTACTGCGGAACGTGCCCTGCTCTCGGGTGGCAATCCGCGGGATTTGATGCACCGTCTGAAGCCGGTGGTCAGCATAGAACGCTTTAAAACAATTCAGGCGGGCGTCGACAGGATACATTGTTCAGAACCCCTGCTGCACTACGTGCAGGACCTGGTCCAGGCGACGCGTAATCCTGGCCTGTTTTACTATGGCCTGTCACCCCGGGCAGGACTTGCCATAGTTAAAGCAAGTAAGGCCTGGGCCCTGATGGCCGGACGCAGTCACGCCGAACCGGGTGATGTACAGGCCGTATTCGGCGCCATAGCCGGGCATCGCCTCACCGCCGCCGAGCAACATAGCCAACCTACGCATGACCTGGTTAGCAAGCTGCTTCAGCAGGTAGCCATACCCTAGTCATCATGAGTCTTCTCGTTATGCCCGGGCCGCTTCGCCGTCGATTCGACAGCTGGTTTGCGGCCAGGAATCCCGCGACGCGCGACAGCATATTGCTGCACAACCGACGCCTGTATATCCTGCCCACCGGCTTTGGTTATCTGTTTGCGCTGATGTTGTTCTTCCTTTTCCTCGCGGCGATTAACTACCAGAACAGTATGGCCTTCGTACTCACCTTCATGCTCGTTTCACTGGGCATACTCAGCCTCTGGCATACCCATCGAAATCTGCTCGGCGTTCGCGTCAATTTACAAACACCGCGCGCAGTTTTTGCCGGGCAAAACTGCGAATTGAACTTCGAGGTCAGTCAGGAAAACGCTATCCGACGCTACGCCATAGGTATCGAATACCCCGGTCAGGCGCCGATATACCTCACCCTCGAGCCCGCTGGACGCCTCGAGGTGAAGCTGAAGATACCCAGCGACCGGCGTGGCCAGTTCAAACCTGCCGGTATTACCGTTTTTACGCGCTACCCGACCGGGTTGTTTCACGCCTGGGGCTGGCTTCAGTTTGACCAACCGATACTGGTTTATCCGAAACCCATGACGGGGATCAAGTTGCAGCATTCGATGACCGAACAATACGACGGGAAAACGTCTACCAGCACCGTCGAAGGTGATGATTTTGCCGGTCTGCGCGAACACCGTGAGGGCGAATCGCTACGCCATATTTCCTGGAAAGCCTATGCCCAGGGCAAGGGCCTGCTGACGAAAACTTTCCAGGGACATGCGCGGCCTTCCCTGTGGATAGACTGGGAGCATTTTCGCGAAGGAAGCCTGGAAGATAAACTGAGCGGCATGGCCAACCTGGTGTTGAGTGCCGATAACGAAGATCAGAAATACGGATTGAAGCTGCCCGGCATCACCATCGCGCAGGATAGCGGTAACAGCCACATGCACAGCTGCCTGCATGCGCTGGCGGTTTTCAGGCAGGCAGATGGCAGGCGCGAGTTCGCCCGTGCCTGACAAAGCGGATAACAATCGATGTTAAGCAGGCGACAAAATCTGCCCTTCCGCTCGATTTCGCAGGAAGTGGTTGGCCGTAGCGAAGTTTTTGCGGTCAGCTTCTGCTATCTCTTTTCCATAGCGCCCCATTTTCGCAACCTGCCGCTGTGGGTAAGCGCATTTGTTCTGATCGCGATGAGCTGGCGAGCATTGCAGAATATGGGGCGGGTCAAAGCCTTGCCCAAATGGTTGTTGATCCCGATGGTGTTAATCGGTGGGATAGGCGTATTCGCCGAGTACTGGACCATCGTCGGACGCGATGCGGGGCTGGCATTATTAACCGTCATGACTTCTTTCAAATTTCTCGAAAGCCGCGCCCATCGCGACATGCTTATCCTGGTGTTTCTCTGCTATTTCCTGATCGCCACTCACTTTCTTTTTTCACAGAGTATTTTCACCGCTGTGCTGATGCTGGTTAACCTGGTCATTATTACTGCCACGCTGATTACGCTGAATCAACGCGACGACTCCGCGCGCTGGAGTGAACGCTACTTTTTCAGTTCGCGCCTTGTGCTGCTGGCGATTCCGCTGATGCTGATTCTGTTCGTACTGGTGCCGAGAGTACCCGGGCCGCTCTGGGGTTTGACCAGCGAACAACGTGGCGGCATTACTGGTTTGAGCGACAGCATGTCTCCCGGAAAAATCAGCAACCTGATCCGCAGTAACGATGTCGCCTTCCGCGTGGATTTCGATGATGAGGTACCTGCGCAAAGTCGGCTTTACTGGCGCGGCCCGGTGATGGCGATGTTCAACGGCTATCGCTGGAACCAATCGCGACGGCAGGTAATAAAAAAGATTAATCTGCAGCCATCCCAGGATGCCACCAGTTATACGGTAACCCTGGAACCCAATGGGGAACGCTGGTTATTAGCACTGGACGTACCCACCAGTCTGGCCGAGGGGAGCGTTCTCACCGAAGACTTCCAGTTAACCAGCATCAAACCGATCAACGACTTGCGCCGCTATAGCATCGAATCACGCCTGCTCTATCAGGTCGGCCGCGAGGAATCCAGAGATTACCTGGAGCTGACCAGTAGCTATCCTGAAGACGTGAATCCGAGAACCATCGCGCTGGGCAAGTCGCTGGCGCAACAGTACGACAAGCCCGATGAAATCATCGGCGCAGTTTTGAACATGTACCGCAACCAGGAGTTTGTTTACACCTTGCAGCCACCGGCTTTGCAAGGCGATCTTGTCGATGCTTTTCTGTTCGAGAGCCGGCGCGGATTTTGCGAACATTATGCCGGTAGTTTTGCGTTGTTGATGCGAGCGGCCGGCATTCCCAGCCGCATCGTTGCGGGTTATCAGGGCGGCGAGTACAACCAGGTAGGTAATTATTTGATCGTGCGCCAGTCAGACGCACACGCCTGGACCGAAGTCTGGATAGAGAATCGCGGCTGGATACGCATCGACCCAACCGCCGCGGTTTCACCGAGCCGCATCGAACAGGGGCTGGACGATGCCCTGCCCGAAGAGACCGCCAGTTTTCGTATCCAGAATCGCAATCCGATATTCGGCAACCTGCTGTATAGCTGGGATAACCTGCAGCACAGCTGGAACGACTGGGTTTTGAACTACGACCAGCGCCGCCAGATGAACTTTCTCAAGCGTCTCGAAATCGGTATCGATAACTGGTCGGATATGGTGATCGCGCTGGTTATTATCCTGGCCAGCGTGACCGGACTGTTCTGGCTGATCGGCTGGTATCGCGATCGTCCGGCAAAGCCGGCAATCTACGAAATTTATCTCAACCGGCTGATGAAGAAACTGGCAAAAATCGGCATCTATCGACAGCCTTCGGAAGACAGCAGGCTGTTCCTGCAACGCGTCGCCGGGAACGGTTTAGCGCAGCAGCAACAGCTGGCAAAAATCATCGACATCTATAACCGCATCAAGTACGGAGGCATAGGCGAAAATAAGGCCGCGCTGTCGCAGTTGCGCAGCCTGGTTGATTCGCTGAAGATTTGAGCCATATCAACTCATCGATGATCGAAGCGAATAGAATTAAAGGCTATTCATTCCAACCCTGACAGGTATCACCATGACTCTGCAGCAACTCACCGAATTGTTCGGATGGATATCGATCATCAATATCGCCATTCTGCTGTTTAGCACGCTCGCGTTGATCGGCATGCGCGATTTCATCACGCGGATTCACGCGCGCCTGTTCGGCCTCGAAACAAATGATCTCACCAGGGCTTATTTTCAGTATTTGGCGCAGTTCAAAATCATCACAGTAACGCTTGTTATTGCACCCTATCTAGCGATGAAAATCATTAGCTGAGGCTTCTATACTCGCCGTCGAGTAGATGCGCCTAGTTGGCAACAAGCAGTTCCAGCGATGAGCGACTCAGACGCTCGCAGCCGTCTTCGCTGACACGCAGCGTATGACCCAGGGTCATCGCGTGCTGGTTTTCTGAATTGACGAATATCATGTGCATGAAAAACACCATGTTGGTTTCGGCGATCAGGGGATTGCCGTGATATAGCATGGGCCAGTCCATCCAGGTGGGGGTGAAAGTCGTGCCCAGCGAGTAGCCGCAGGCGTTAAATCGGTGATTTTTCAGCCCGTTGCTATCGGCCACGCGTGCATGGGTGTCGAATACTTCACCTACGGCGACGCCGGGCCGCAGGCTTTGCTCGCAGGCCAGCATCGCCTGCTCGGCAATCTCGTGCATGCGCCTGTGTTCATCGTCCACTTCGCCGACGATGATGGTGCGCATCATCGCTGCATGATAGTGACGATAGGCACCGGCCCATTCCAGGGTTAACTGATCCTGAGCCTGCAAGTGCTTACGCCCGGAAAAATAGCGGCACAGCAAGGCGTCGTCACCGGCACCGATAATGAATTCATTTCCGGGGTAGTCACCTCCTCCCTGAAAAATGGCGCCGTGCATGGCGGCGAGAATATCGCCTTCCCAGGCACCGGCGCCGACCAACGGAATTGCCGCATCCAGCGCGTCGTCGGCCAGCGCGGCCGCCCGGCGCACGTATTCGATCTCACTCTCGCTCTTCACTACACGATGCGCAGTAACCAGATCTGAGGCATCTTCGAGGCTGCAAAAACCGTCGAGCTCCTGTTCCAGCTGACGCCACAACGAGGCGCGCAGACCGTAGGCATCAAACTCTATGCCCAGGGTCTTGCCCTTGCAGCCGAACTCATCGAGCATGTCGCGCAGCTGTCTGGAGGGGTTGCTGTCGGCCTGATCGGTCCAGATGCGGATATCTTCGATCACCGAGGTATTCTGCGCCTGGCGCAAATCCGGTGCGCGCGTCAGCAGGGCAAAGCGACCATCGGCACAGAGCAGCAGGCACTGGAAGAAACAATAGCCGAAGGTATCGTAGCCGGTCAGGTAAAAATCGCTTTCCTGGCGGAAGCAGAGCAAGGCATGTTGGCCACGCCGTTGTAATTCCTCGCTAACCCGCTCGCGCCGTTGTTGCAACTCGTCACGACTGAAATGTATCGCCATGGGTAAACTCCTGATTCAACGTAATTCGGATGTCCTGAAATACTGCTCCTTCACCGCGGCTATCTCGTCGCGCATCTGCGCCGCCTCTTCGAACTCGAGATTGCGCGCATGCTCGTACATGCTGTTCTCCAGCTTCTTCAGTTTCGCGGTGAGTTGTTTCGCGCTGAGCTGCTCATAACCATTCAATGGCTCGGCGACCCGATCGTATTTCGAACGCCCCTTGCCGGAACTACTGCCAGAGCCGATATCCATCACGTCGGTAATATTCTTGATGATGCCACGCGGAGTAATATTGTGTTCCAGGTTGTAAGCGATCTGCTTGTCGCGACGCCGGTCGATCTCGGCTATGGCGCGTTCCATAGAACCG
This sequence comes from uncultured Gammaproteobacteria bacterium, assembly GCA_963976575.1. Classification (GTDB taxonomy): domain Bacteria; phylum Pseudomonadota; class Gammaproteobacteria. The sequence goes on from CAXBMV010000011.1 coordinate 15,697, forward strand.
GTAGTGCGGTCGGCGTAGAGTATCGCGCGGCCATTGATATTTCGTGCCGCGCGCCCCATGGTCTGAATCAGGCTGCGCTCGGAACGCAGAAAGCCTTCCTTGTCGGCATCCAGTATCGCCACCAGCGATACCTCGGGCATGTCCAGTCCTTCACGCAGCAGGTTAATGCCGACCAGAACATCGAATTCACCGAGGCGCAGATCGCGGATAATCTCCATGCGTTCTACCGTGTCGATATCGGAATGTAAATAACGCACGCGTACGCCGTGCTCGGTCAGGTAATCGGTCAAATCCTCGGACATGCGCTTGGTCAGCGTGGTCACCAGCACGCGTTCCGACAGGGCCACACGTTTGCCGATCTCGGAAAGCAGGTCGTCCACCTGGGTGGTCGCCGGGCGTATCTCGATGGGCGGATCGATCAATCCGGTAGGCCGCACCACCTGTTCGACGACCGCACCGCTATGCTGCTTCTCGTAATCGCCTGGCGTGGCGGATACAAAAATGGTTTGTGGTGCTATGCGTTCAAATTCGTCGAAGCGTAGCGGGCGATTATCCAGCGCCGAGGGCAGACGGAAGCCGTAC
>CAXBMV010000012.1:0-15582 GCA_963976575.1 uncultured Gammaproteobacteria bacterium
TAAATTAGGAAAATCTGCCGAAACAAGCGAAGGTAAACAACGCGGTGCCAAGATATACAAACTTCTCGGTAATGCGTCTATTTTCATAGGAAACTTCAGTGCGGGAAGTAAAACAGCAAAGCAACATGAAGATGGAAAGAAACAGGCGCGAGGCTACCCAGCTCCAGGGCGCGAGGCTGGATAAGTCAGAGGGTGTCAGCTCTTCGAAGTAGGCCGAAGTAATCAGTGCGTGGAAGAAGTCGAGTGAAGCGGTGCCGAGAAAACCAACCCCGACGAAAAGGAATACCAGGTCCTTGCGTGAGTAAAATCGCACCAGCGCCATAGTTCCGATGATCAACGCCAGCAAGGTGGCTATGGCTTCCATTCCGGTATGCAGGTTGCTGCTGCCACGCCAACTGGCGATGCTGTCGATGCGATAGGCGTAGATCAGCGCCAGAGTGAGTATTCCGCCAACCAGCCAGTAAATCAGCGCGTAGGGGTGCAGTCCGAGAAGCGGGTCCCGGTGGCTGGCTGTTGTTACAGATCCTTCTAATTCCTCGCTTGTTACCGTTGGCACATTTTACCCCGGTGGCAATGACAAACCCCGGCGACTGATCCTATGCCGAGGTAGAAAACTGCTTGGCTCTAACTGATGAAGCGGTAGTGGCCGTCACTGTTGATGGATAAGATCATTCTTGTATCAACTTAACTATCGGCAGGGTCTGCGGATAATTAAGCGATAATTGTAATAAACACAAAATAACCCGGGTTAAATGCAGGGCAGCGTTTCCATAAGGGGCCTGAGGGAGCTATGTCGGCCTTTACCGGGAGGGTAGCGGGACGATAGAATCATGCGCATGCCTCCTGCAGATAACAACAGCGAAACTGCTTACCTACCCGAAGATTTGATAGAGTCGCCGCCGCTGTATCGCTGGCCACCGCGCCCGTTGGCAGCTCTGCGCTGGCTGTTTTTCGACATGCTCTATCCCTGGGGCTTCTTTCTGATCGGACTGGCCTTTTTCAGCTGGTACCTGCTGACACCGGAATTAGCGTCGATGCGTGAATTCCAGTTCGGCTGGGTCGCGTTGCTGTGGTCGCGCAATGCGCTACTGCTCAGCCTGGTTGCCGGCGGCCTGCACTGGTGGCTCTATATGCGGCGTAGCCAGCAGGGCGAGTACAAGTTCCACAAGCAGTGGCTTGCGCGGGACAACAAGCTGTTCCTCTGGGGTGACCAGGTGCGCGACAACATGTTCTGGAGTCTGGTATCGGGGGTTAGTTTCTGGACGGCCTACGAGGCCATCACCTACTGGATTTACGCCAATGGAAAAATCGCTATACCGGCGATTGCGGATCACCCGGTTTACCTCGTGGTTACGCTGCTGGGTGTATTTTTCTGGTCGACGCTGCATTTTTACTTCAACCATCGTCTGCTGCATTGGCAGCCGCTGTACAAGGTTTCGCACGAATTGCACCACCGTAACGTCAATACCGGCCCCTGGACTGGTATCTCCATGCACCCAATCGAACATTTCATTTATTTCAGCCTGTTCGCGCTTTGGTGGGTTATCCCGGTGCACCCGGTAGTCATCGTTTTAACCGGTTTGTTTCAGGGTGTCAGCCCGGCGGTTTCTCACAGCGGATTCGATTTTATCAAATCCACGGGCGGGCGCCTGTTCAGCAGCGGTGACTGGTACCACCAGTTGCATCATCAGTATTTCAATTTTAATTACGGCAATACGACGACACCATTCGACAAGCTGTTCGGCAGTTGGCATGACGGCAGCAAGCAATCGCTGGACATTCAAAAGCAACGCATCCGCGATCGCCGCGATCAAGTCGCCTGATTCGTGAGCAAATCCGAGCTACCAGCCAGTTCAAGCCCGCGCGCTAAACGCAAGTCGGGGCGGCGCAGTGCTGCCGCTGGTCGAGCGTCAGCCAGCGTCACCCCCGGTGGTATAGAAGCCGGATGCTATCGCTCACTCGGCGACAGGGATCAACAATTAATCGATCAGGCGGCGCGCGAAACCTTGCAGAAGGTGGGTATGTCCGAAGCCCCCGAATCCGTCGTCGAACTGGTTTGCGAGGCCGGTGGGGAACTCAAGCAGGACGGCCGCCTTTGCTTCCCGGCATCGCTGATCGAGCGAGCCTTGCAGGGATTTCAGCGCGACTTCAGCTTGCATGGTCAAAAACCGGGGCAGGAATTGCGGCTCAGCGGCAAGCGTGTACACATGGGGTCCGGCGGTGCCGCTCCGAGAGTGCTCGATCTGGATAGTGGTCGCTATCGCGATTCACAGTTACAGGATTTATACGATGCGGCACGACTCGTCGACAGCCTGGAAAATGTGCATTTCTTCAGCCGTTCGATGGTAGCGCGCGATATGCCAGACCTGCGCAGTCTCGATATCAATACCGCCTATGCCTGCCTCAGTGGAACCAGCAAGCATGTATTTACCTCGGTATCGGCGGCCGAGCATGTCGACGAAATTGCAGAGCTTTGTTTTGCTATCGCAGGCTCCCGCGAGGCTTTTCTAGAGCGCCCGTTTCTTTCCCTGAATATCAACCATGTGGTGCCGCCTTTACGCTTCGATGCCGATTCCTGCGAGGTCATGATAGCGGCCGCGCGCATCGGTATTCCGCTACATGCGAACACCTTTGGTCAAATGGGCGCCTCCAGCCCGGTGACCATGGCCGGATCAGTGGCACAGAGCATAGCCGAAACCCTGGCCGGTATGATTCTCGCCTGGCTGGTCAATCCCGAGGCTCGTGTCGTATTCGGCAGCCGGCCGATGATTACCGATCTGCGCACCGGTGGCATGGGTGGCGGCAGCGGTGAACAGGCACTGTTGATGGCCGCGGTGGCGCAAATGGCGCAATATTACGACCTGCCCAATTCAACCATAGCGGGCGCCACCGATAGCAAGATAGGCGACGCGCAAAGCGGCTTCGAAAAATGCCTGACGGTGACGCTCGCCGCCCAGGCCGGTTCCAACCTGATCACCCAGGCCTGCGGCATGCAGGCCAGCTTGATGGGCTGCGCGCTGGAAAGCTATGTCATGGACAACGACATGCTCGGCAGCATCATGAGCAGCCTGCACGGCATAGAAGTCAGCGCAGCGACCCTGGACGTATCCGCAATCGATGAGGTTGTTCACGGCGACGGTCATTTTCTTGGCCGCCCGGAAACCTTGCAGCGCATGCAGTCTGATTTTGTTTACCCGCAGATAAGCGATAGACGCAGCATCGATGACTGGGAAGAGGATGGCGCCAGGGACATGCGCAGCAACGCCATAATCAGAACCAGGGAAATACTCGCCAACCACTTTCCAGCGCATATCGATGCTGATCTGGATCAACGCATCCGCTCCAGCTTCGATATCCGCCTGCCCCGTAACAGCATGGAGTCTTTATGAAAATTGCCATAGTCGGTGTGGGTGCGATGGGCTCGATCTACGCTGGCCTGATGGCGGAGGCCGGACACGAGGTCTGGGTCGTCGACCTGTGGCAGGAACACATCGACAGAATAAACAGTGTCGGCCTGAGACTGGAAGGTGCCAGCGGCGACCGGGTGGTGAAAGGCCTCAGGGCAGTGAGCGACTTGAGCGCTGCAGGCGTTTGCGATTATTACGTCATTGCCACCAAGGCTGCGGGCGTCGGGGCTGCCGCTGGCATGATCGCGCAAGTCATGGCCCCCGATTCCATTGTTATCACCATCCAGAATGGTCTTGGCGCCGCCGAGCGCATCGCCGGGTTCATGTCCTGCGACAATCTTTTGCTTGGGGTTGCTGACGGATTTGGCGCTTCGATGAAAGGGCCCGGTCACGTACATCACAACGCGATGAACCTGATTCGCATGGGTGAAATCGGCGGTGGCATCAGCGAGCGCCTGCAGGCCGCCACTTCGATGTGGCAGCAGGCCGGCTTCAAGGCCCAGGCATTCCCCGATATCGATCAATTGATCTGGGGAAAATTTATCTGCAACGCGACATTCAGCGCCCCCTGCACGGTATTCGGGTTTACCCTGCGAGAATTGATGGCCAATGCGGGGACCTGGGAGATTGCTCTGGGTTGTTGCGCAGAAGTGTATGCCCTGGGGCAGGCAAAAGGTATAGCCTTCGATTTCAAAGATCCATTTGCCTACGTCACCGCCTTCGGCGAAAAGATGCCCGATGCGAGACCGTCGATGCTGCTCGATCATCAGGCCAGTCGGGCCTCTGAAATCGATGCGATCAATGGCATGGCCGAAGTCCTGGGCGAACAATTGGAAATCGCGACGCCTTACAATCGTTTGATGACTGAAATAGTGCGTAAGCGTGAGGCTGAGTTTTCAACTACTGCCTGACTGTAGCGCAGACAAGAGTTTTCTTGGCATGATCAATTTCTACTCTGCATATTCTGTTTTCTGGGTTAAATTCAAAAGGCGATTAATTTTTTAACAATTCTTATGGCAACTGTCAGCAAAAATGGTAGCGCGTATCAGCTCAGCGGACCCGAGGATGCACCGCTGTTGGTATTGATCCATGGTCTCGGTTTAAACATGGCTATCTGGGACGACTTCGAATCGATCCTGTCGAATCACTACCGCGTCCTGCGCTACGATCTCTACGGCCATGGCGCAAGCCAGGCGCCGCCGGTAACACCTGACTTGACGCTGTTTGCGCAGCAGTTGCGTGAACTCATGGATGAACTCGACTTAGCGCAGGGCGTCATGGTTGGATTTTCCCTGGGAGGCATGATCAACCGCCGCCTGGCGATGGATTATCCGCAGCGCGTGCTCGCCCTGGCTATACTCAATTCCCCGCACGAACGCTCTGCCGAGGGACAGAGGCTGGTCGAACAGCGCGCGCTGGACTCCGAGTCAGGTGGTCCCGGTGCGACTCTGGATGCGACCATAGAGCGCTGGTTTACCGCTGAATTTCGCCAGAACCATGCCGATTATATCGATCAGGTACGTGGCTGGGTGCTTGCAAACGATCCCGTTAGTTATGCCTTGTGCCGACATACACTGGCCTTCGGTGTGGTCGAGTTGATCCGCCCCGAGCCGCCTATCACTCACCCCAGTTTGGTGATGACTTGCGAAAACGACAGCGGCAGTACCCCGGCGATGAGCCAGGCCATTGCCAGCGAAATCGACGGGGCCGAGGTTATCATCGCGCCGGAATTACAGCATATGGGCTTGAGCGAAAACCCGGGTTTCTTCATCGATGCACTTGAACAGTTTATTCAAACCCGGTTGAAAATTTAGCGCTGTAGAGCAGTGCCGTATGCCTGCGCAAAATGCGTTTCCAGGGGCATTGTCATGGAAATGTGCAGCGCTGGCGCTTTCAGTTTTACAGATAGATTCTATTTTATACAGGGTCAGAAAAAGTTGTTTGAAGCGAAGATCCAGACGAGACAGAAAAGCTGTCGTGGTTTAACATGGCTTTCATTATTAGCAGGCTAACAGGCAGGGTATATGAAATTTCAACTGGCAATTAATTTAGAGCGCATGAACGAAAGCACCGACATGAACGATGTCGTGCAGCATACGCTGGAAATGGTGCAAATGGCCGATCAGGCCGGCTTCAACATTGTCTGGGCCGCGGAGCACCATGCACTGGAAATGACGATTGCGCCCAACCCCTTTCAAATACTCACCTGGTGGGCGCAGCATACCGACAATATACGCCTCGGAACCGCTTGCGCGGTGGCTGCCTACTGGCATCCGATCAATCTCGCCGGTGAAGCCGCGTTTACCGATTTGATCAGCGGCGGACGACTGGAGTTTGGCATAGGCTCGGGTGCCTACCAGCGCGAATTCGATCGCATGCACAACGGACTGAAGCAGTCCGATGCCTATAGGTACATGCAGGAAATGTTGCCGGCACTGAAAGCGCTGTGGGCCGGCGACTACGAACACAATGGCGAATTCTGGACCTTCCCAACCTCGACCTCGGTACCCAAGCCGGTGCAAAAGCCGCATCCGCCGATCTGGGTCGCGGCGCGCTCGCCGATTACATTCGACTACGCGGTACAGAACGATTGCCACGTCATGTCATGGCCGCTAACGCGCCCCTTTGCCGAGGCCGAACTCTACAAGACACAGCTGGATGCCGCGATCGCCGCCAATCCGGGTTGCATGAAACCGACCTTCGCGATGATGCGCCATACTTCGGTATACGATAATGAGCAGGATCGTGATTCAGCGATCAAGGCGATACAGGGTGTACTCGGTCAGTTTGAAAATCTGTTCCGCAATCTCGGCGACGTGAAAAACGGCTTTCCCCGACAGATACCGCTGGAAGAGTTAACCGACCGCGAGCAATACAATGCGAAAATGCTGGAAGATAACCTGATGTTTGGTTCGCCCGACAAAGTCATCGCCAAGTTGCAGCAGTACCAGGAGCTGGGTGTGGACGAGTTTATCTATTACGCCAGCATGGGCTTGAGTATGGAGCAGCAGAAGCGGTCACTGCAGCTTTTCTGCAAGGAAGTTATGCCGGCATTTGAATAACCACCCCGCGAACGAGGCGGTGAAAACCAGGGAAGGTTTTTACTGCATCATCGGCAGGATGATCGCCGCGGCAATACCGATCAACATGATCACCGGGAATATCAGCGCGAGGATTTTAACGCCCAGAGTATTGGCGACAGGTGGAGATCCGTACTCATTGGAATCCTCTCTGCCCGGGAAAAAGAACATGTAAATACCCAGCAGTAAATTAACAAAGGGAACCAGCGAAAGTAATAACCACCAGCCGTTGCGATTCAAATCATTCAGCCGGCGTTTGCCGAACATCACCGATAAAACCGTCGCTACCGCATAAAATGCAATAATAGCCACGATCGCGAGTACCGACATGCCGCCGTCACCCGCCATAAATCCACTAAGCCCCATAATCGGCATCATCACCAGCATCAACAAAAACATGAGCCCGATACTGTAAGCCAGGTAGCGCAGTCTGCCGAGGCGCCCGTTAAATGAAAAAATCGTCGGTTCGTATAATTCGGTAACACCGGTATCAAGGCTTGCAGCCGGTGCGCTATAGGGATTTTCGTCGGTCATTAGAATTCCTCTTTCAAGTTGTCTTTTTAATCGCCCAGTCGACAAAAAGCATAGCATAAATAAGAGCTTATATTTTTTTATTGCCTGCGGTGACAGGCGCCTGCGATTCGGGTAATCTGCTTTGCTCACCAGTTACGCACTGGTCCGTCGAAATTCAGGAGTCTCTTCATGAAAGATGCAAATAGCGTAATCCCGATGTCGGGCATAGACGAGGCGGAATGGCAGCTACGTGTTGACCTTGCGGCCTGTTACCGGGCATTTGTTCACTATGGCTGGACCGATTCCATTTTCACTCATTTGAGCGCGCGTGTTCCCGGGCATCCCGAGCAATACCTGATCAATCCCTATGGTTTGTTATTCCACGAAATTACTGCGAGCAATCTGATCAAGGTTGACTTCGATGGCAAGGTGATCGCCGGCGACTACCCCTTCAATGATGCCGGTCATGCGATTCACAGCGCGGTGTTGCGTGCGCGTCCGGATATCAATGTCGCGCTGCATAGTCACACCCGCGCCGGAATGGCCGTGTCCTGCATGGAATGTGGCCTGCTACCGCTGACCCAGCAGGCCAACGAGATCGGGGGGCTGGTCTGTTACCACGACTATGGCGTGCCCACCAATAACGCCGAGGAATGCGAAAGCCTGGGCAGGGATCTGGTGGGCGACAAGTGGTTGATGATTATGCGAAATCACGGCTTACTGGCGCTTGGGCGCAGCGTTGGCGAGGCTTTTTATCACCTTTACACATTGGAGAATGCCTGCAAGGTTCAGGTCGATGTGCTCGCCAGCGGGCAGACCATGGTGATGCCGGAGCAGGACGCCATCGACCGCCTCGCCGAAGAGGGACAGCCACCAGTTGACGGCCCTGGCGGCCATGTCGTTATGACCTGGCAGGCGGTGTTGCGCCAGCTTGATGCAAAAGATCCTTCTTTTAGAAACTAGAACAGTTCCTGCAGTCGGGTTAGGCGCCTGGTCTAGCCCGGCGACTCCTCGTCATCCATGTGTTCAACCTTGACCAGGCGCGGGTAAACCAGCAGGAATACCCCAATCACCAGATAGCCCAGCGTGATGCCATTGAAATCCGGTAGATGTAGTGTGGCCGAATGGATTATGCCTATGGCCGACATGACCGCGGCGGCCAGCGAAAATCCCCCGGCTATCTTGAAGTCGCCATCGATCACACTGGCGACTATTGCCCCCCAGATAAGCCCGGTGATTATCGCCCCCTGTGAGAGCGCGAGATGACCTTCAAAATGAGCGCCTTGCTGCAATAAAGCGCCGACCAGAGCCGCGTCACCGAGGTTGGGCAGATTTTCCGCGCCGACATCGCGCAGCGCATTCACCAACGAACCCCATTTCACCATCAGGAAACTGGATATATGCGGAATCATCGCCACCGCCACTGCAGCCATATGCGATGGCTTGATGCTGGCTGCGGTGTTGGATATCAGGCTGATGGCGACGAATACCAGTATCGGTGCGGCCGCGGCAATCGGTATCAGGTTAGAGAGAAAGGCCAGCAGTCCAAAAAACGCTGCAAAGGGAATCACCACGCCGACGCCGATGATGTAACCGCTGTGCGCTTTCATGCGCTTATAGGCCGGATGACCGATATATACGGTGGTGGGGAATGGCGAGCCAAATAGCGCCCCGATCATGGTTCCGGCACCGTCGGTGACCTGGCAGATAGCGACAGGATATTCATCTCCGGCCGCCTCGGCAGACTCGACGTTATTCATGGTTTCGATGAAGTTGTAAATTTGCACCGGAATCAATACCAGGAAGAGTTCCGGGTTGTTGAACAAATGCTGGATACCGACGAAGAGGTCGCCGAAATAGGGTATGGGCGGATAGAAACCGACACCGTCGAAACTGATCGAAGCCTTGCCCATGAGGAAGGCGATCAGGGTACCAACCAGCAGCGCGACCAGACCGGCGGGCAGGTTGAATGGCAGCTTGTAGCGGCCTACCAGTCCCCAGACGATGATCAGCATGGAGACGAAACCGATGATCGGGTCTTCGAAAACCTCGGCAAAAGGCACCGTACCGATGAACACCAGGGCGATGCCACAAAGCGTACCAAGCATTCCGGCGCGTGGTGTAACGCGCTTGAGGAAGGGGCCGATCAATGCACCCAGTGCGGCTACTATGCCACCCATGAAACCCGCACCTATGCCGACCTGCCAGGCCAGCAGCGCATCGTTGGTGGCCCAGTAGATGGGGCCGATGACGCCGAACAGGTAAACAAACATAACCGGCGTACTGATGCCGTAGGGCAGGGCGGTTACCGCTCGACCCTCACGATTGGCGACCCGCTTTGCCATGGTCGCGTACACCGCGATACCAGCCATGATCGCGATCGCTGCACCGGGAACTATGCGACCGAAGACGATTTCTGGTGGCATGTTGAAGACGAACTGGCAAATGGCGCTAAGCACCATCAGGTTGATCAGGTTATCGGTAAACAGCGCCCAGAATGCGCTGAAATCGTGGCGTGAGAAAAGATTGTAGCGATAGCTTTGCGTAGTCACGGGGTTGCCTCCTGTTGTTATCTGTTTTATTGCGACATCAAAAAATCTTTAAGCCTTGATCGAAGACGTTGCCTGTCCGTCTGGTCGATAAAACTGGCTTCGATCGCGTTGAAGCTGAACTGGGCGATTTCTTCCATTTTCATAGCATGGGCTGCAGCAACGGCGAGAAAGTTGTCGCTCATATAGCCGCCGAAATACGCCGGGTCGTCGGAATTGATGGTCACGCAGAGCCCGCGGCGCAACAGCTCGACGATATTGTGCTGTTGCATATCGTCGAATACGCAGAGCTTGATATTGGACAAGGGGCAAACCGTCAGCGGCATGCGCGACTCGATTAAATGATCTACCAGATCGGGGTCTTCGACACAGCGCACGCCGTGGTCGACGCGCGATACCTGCAATAATGAAATCGCATCGCTGATATACCTGGCCGGGCCTTCTTCGCCGGCATGGGCGACAGTGAGAAAACCCTCTTTCAGTGCACGCTCGAATACGCGCTGGAATTTTTCCGGCGGGTTGCCTGCCTCGGAAGAGTCCAGGCCAACGCCGATAATCCGGTCGCGGTGGGGCAGGGCCTGCTCAAGCGTCGCAAAAGCGGCTTCTTCGTCGAGGTGGCGTAAAAAACACATGATCAGGCGGCTGCTGATGCCGAGTTCATGCCGGGCCTGTTGCAGCGCGCGATCTATACCGTCGATAACCGTGTCGAAGGCTATGCCCCGCGCCGTATGGGTTTGCGGGTCAAAAAATATTTCGCTGTGCAGCACGTTGTCCTGTTTGCAACGCAGCAGGTAGGCCCAGGTCAGGTCGTAAAAATCTTCTTCTTCGATAAGAACATTGGCGCCCTGGTAGTAAATGTCGAGGAAAGATTGCAGATCACTGAACTGGTAGGCGGCACTCACCTCGGCTTCGGAATTGAAGGGGATAGCGACCTTATTACGTTTTGCCAGCTTGAATAGCAGGTCGGGCTCGAGGCTGCCCTCGATATGGAGATGAAGTTCTACCTTGGGTAATGCCCGGATAAAGTTTTCCATAGTCGGCAATAGTCGCACAAAATCGGCAGGCAGTGAATTTATTCACACGAGTCGGCATCACCAAGCAGAAACCTCGGCCCGGCACCCCTGCTGGCGACGTGGTCGTCGGCGTTGTACAACGAGCAGTGTTTCAGCGACAGGCAGCCGCAGCCTATGCAACCGCTGAGGCGGTCGCGCAGGTTTTGCAATTCAGCGATACGCTCGTCCAACTGTCTGCCCCAGTGGCTGGATAGCTTCTGCCAGTCACGTTTCGTCGGCGTGCGCTGGTTCGGCAGCTTTGCCAGGGCGGCGGATATTTCTTTCAGGCTGAGGCCAAGGGTTTGCGCGACGCGGATGATGGAAATGCGACGCAGCATGGCACGATGGTAATGGCGCTGGTTGCCACTGCCGCGTAACGATTGAATCAGGCCTTTGCTTTCGTAAAATCGTAATGCCGATGTGGCGACCCCGCTACGACTCGCGGTTTCACCTATGCTGAGGTATTTTTCCCGGTCTATGTTCATGGTCTCACTGTGAAAAATTCAAACTTGACTTAAAGTTAACTTTAACTTCTATACTGCTGTCAATTTTTTAATCAGAGAAGATTCTATGGCAGTGCATACAGAGGAAATGGCTGTGGGGCAGGAAAGCAATTGGCAACTGGCCATGCCGCTGATCGAACTGCAGGCGAAGACGGTAAAAATGCAACGTATCGCTGGGCGGCAAATCGCATTCTTCAACTCTGAACATGGCATACGGGCCTGCGATAATCGCTGTCCTCACGAGGGATACCCTCTCTCAGAAGGCAGCCTGTCGGCGGATTGTATTCTTACCTGTAATTGGCATAACTGGAAATTTGACCTCGACAACGGCGAAAACCTGTTCGGTGGTGACAGACTGCGTACCTACCCGGTGGAATTGCGCGATAACAATATCTGGGTGGACTTGACGGATCCGCCATACCAGCAAAACTACGACCTCACAGTGGCAAGCTTGCGTGACGCCTTCGACGACTATAGCTACGATCGCATAGCGCGCGAAATTGCGCGACTGCTGCAGCTAGGCGCCGATCCGCTGGATGTCCTGCGTCTGGCGATAGATTGGTCCTGGCAAAAAATGGAATTTGGCTGGACCCACGCCTATGCCGGCATGGCCGACTGGCTGTTGCTTTATCAGGAGCACGCGGGTGATACCGAATCGCAATTGATTTGCCTCAGCGAAGCCGTCGCCCATGTTGCTTACGACGTGCAGCGTGAGAAAGATTATGGCTATGGCAGCGAAACAACCAGCTACGACGAGCCTGCGTTACTCGCAGCAATTGAAAACGAGGACGAGACCGGAGCGCTTGCGATCTTACGCGGGGGCATGCTGGCAGGCATGCACTTCGATGATTTCGAAGCCGTATTAACGCGCGCCGCGCTGGCCCGAGGCGCTCGGCGAGGCGGTTTTGGAGCCCCTGTTGCTATCGCTGCTGCGCGGTTATATCTACGCTTCGCGCGAAGACAGGATCCCCGAGTTTCGTGCCTACCATGAGCAGTTAAGTGAATGGGGAAAACACAGGAACCTGTCCCCGCAGGCTGCCAACTGGAGACAAAAGGGTGTCAACAAGTCCCTGCAGCTAACCGTAGCCTGTAGTGCCAGCCCGGTAGACGAGATTTACCGTGCATTGCTGTTGGCGAATGCGGCCAATCTGCTCAGCTTCGATATTGCCCACGAGGGAAATACGCGGGTACCGGTGTCGGCGAATGTCGGCTGGCTGGACTTTACCCATGGCATAACCTTTGCCAGTGCTGTGCGCCAACAGTGCACAAGGTTCCCGGAGTTATGGCCGCAGGGCTTGTTGCAAATGGCTTGTTTCAATGGTCGCAATGCCGCCTATACCAGCCAGCAGCTCGATCTCGAGCGCTGGCGTTCGCCCGTTCCGGAGCAGACCATCGGCGAGTTGATTGAAAAAGTACTGGATCATGGTCAGGGAGAACATATCGTCTCGGTGCATCTGCTGAAGACGGCACTCTCGGTGCGCGAGGAAATGGCTCTGCTCGAAGCCGAAGATGCGCAGTTATTGCTGGCTGGCTTAAGTCGATTTTTTGCTTCGCCGATCAAGCGCCGACAGGCGCGCCGCACCGCCTACCAGTCACTGCAGTTCGTGGCCAAGGCCTGAATTGCAATCCGGCCCAGAAAAGTTTGCAGCACGGCGCATTATGTAGTTTGATCGTGCCGCTTAATCAAAACGGAAAAACATCCATGGGTATAGATCTTGCCGCGGTACGCGCCGATACGCCGAGCTGTGAAAGTTTGATGCATTTTAACAATGCCGGAGCAGCGTTGATGCCGCAACCAGTGTACCGGGCGCTGCAGGAGCATCTGCAAAGCGAATATGTCATCGGCGGCTACGAAGCCGAGGATGCAGCCAGCGACGCAATCGAAGGATTCTACGACTCGGTGGCAAGATTACTCAATTGTAATAGCGACGAAATTGCATTTGTCGAAAATGCCACGCGCGCCTGGGATATGGCATTTTATTAGTTGAAACTGCAGGCGGGAGACGAGATTCTGACCCATTCCAGCGAGTATGCGTCGAATTTCATGGCCTATCTGCAACAGGTGAAACGTCTGGATCTGACGCTGAAGCTAGTGCCCTCAGATGCCAGCGGACAAATCGATGTGGCCGCTCTGGAAGACATGATTGGCGAGCGCACCCGTCTGATTTCGCTGAACCACATCCCCACGCAAAGCGGCCTGGTAAACCCGGCAGAAGCGGTTGGCGAAGTGGCCAGGCGGCACGGCATTACCTACCTGCTCGACGCCTGTCAATCGGTCGGGCAAATGCCCGTCGACGTCACTCGTATCCACTGCGACCTGCTTTCGGCCACCGGGCGCAAGTTTTTGCGCGGGCCCCGCGGCACCGGTTTTCTATACGTGCGTCGCAGCATGCTGGATAAACTTGACCCGCCATTCGTCGACCTGCGCTCGGGCAACTGGATCGATGCCGAAAACTTCGAATTTGCTGCCGGTGCGAAGCGCTTCGAAAACTGGGAAAGTTACGTCGCAGGCCGGGTAGGTCTGGGCACGGCGGTCGACTATGCTTTAGGGTTGGGGCTGGATAATATTCAGAGCCGGGTAGTTGCGCTTGCCACGCAACTGCGTAGTGAACTCTCCAAAATAGATAGCATCGAGTTGAAGGATCCCGGAGAACACAAGTGTGGCATAGTCACTTTTTTCAAGCAGGACGAAGAGGCCACGGCGCTGGCGCAGCGGTTAAAACGCAGCCAGATCAATATTTCGGTAACCACACCGGCGAGCGCGAGACTGGACAGTCGTTTCGCCGCGCAACAGGATTTTGCCCGCGCCTCGCTGCACTACTACAATAGCGAAGCCGAGATTGAACGTTTCTGTTCGGTTGTGGCTGCAGCTAAGTAGTCTTTACCCGATTTATTACAGTTCCCTGGAGTGGAAATCATGAAAATCCTGTTGGTTTTGCTCGCAGTGTTCTTCCTGGCAGCACTGGCCTGGTTGTTTTACCTCGGCTACCAGTCGCGATCCGGCAGCGCAGCGGGCCTGGTAGCCGGCCGCCTCAGCCCCTGCCCGCAAACGCCCAACTGTATTTGCAGCGAATTCGAGGCGGATAGCAGTCATTACGTAGAGGCGATGCCGCTGGGTGACGCGGATAACAAAAAATCGATGGCAGCCATAAAACAGCTTGTGGAGCAGATGGGGGGCAGTATCCAGGTGCAAACCGCAGAATACATGGCCGCCAGGTTTACCTCGTCGATATTCCGCTACGTCGATGACTTCGAGGTCAGGCTGGATCAGGAAAATGGCCTGATACATTTACGTTCGGCATCGCGTGTCGGTCGTGGAGATCTCGGTGCCAACCTGAAGCGTATCGAACAATTCAAGCAAGGTCTTGGTGGCTGAGATTAGCGCCGCGCAAACATATCAAAAAGCAGGAGATATTCATGAAAACCCTCAATCCCGATAGCGTAATAAAACCGGCCTCCAGTTACGTACAGGCAGTGGTCCACTCGGCTGCTGCCGAACGCATGGTTATTTCCGGCCAGCTCGGCCTGCGCGTGGATGGCGTGCTCGAGCAGGGACTTGAAGCGCAGATGGAACGGGCATGGTCGAACCTGTTCGCGGTGATGGCTGCGGGTGGCTTTGAGCCTCATCACTTGATACGCGCGACTATTTACGTTACCGAGGCAGGACAGGTAGCCTTATACCGCAAGGTCAGGGATCGTATGCTTCAGGGTCATTTGTGCGCCAATACCTACCTCGAAATATCGGCCCTGGCGGCCCCGGAGTTCCTCGTGGAAATCGAAGGCGAAGCTGTCAAAGAGGCTTAACTCACACCATCCCGGGCTGTAGCTGCGCAAGCGCAGCTGTAGTCTGCCAAATGGGGTAGATGAACTCGCCAGTCTTGATGTTATTCTCTTTGCTAAATCCATACCTGAGGGAAGCCCGGTGAAATCCATAATCAGCAAATCGATATTCGGCCTGTGTATCTTATTCGCCAGCATCTCGGCCCCGGCCGAAGAAAGCGGACTGTTTTCTACGCCATCCTTAACCCCGCAGACGGCTTTGATGGCGGCCCAGGCTGCGTTGGATAAATGCCGCGCCGAAGGCTTCCAGGCAGCCGTCGCGGTGGTCGATCGCGCGGGTGTGTTGCAAGTATTGCTGCGTGATCGTTACGCCGGCGCGCACACCCCGGAAACCGCAAGAGGCAAGGCCTGGACCGCCGCCAGCTTTCGCGCCAACACCACCGAACTGGCCAGGTTAACCCAGGCCGGTGAAGTGCAATCGGGGGTGCGCCACGTTGCCGGGGCATTGATGATTGGTGGTGGTGTCATCATCGAGTCGGCTGGCTCGCTGGTCGGTGCGATCGGTGTATCCGGGGCACCGGGCGGTGATCTGGACGATCTTTGCGCGAATGCCGGCATCGAGGCGATCGAGGATATCATCGCCTTTTAAACTGCCTGGCGGCAGCGATTTAATTCGAGTTACTGCAGACGCTGTTTCA
>CAXBMV010000013.1:0-15063 GCA_963976575.1 uncultured Gammaproteobacteria bacterium
GTCAGGATTTGAAAGAAATCATCTACAAGCCGATGGAGCACTACCAGACCTATCGCAACGAGATTGTCGGCGGAACCGTATCCCCGCACTATATTCTGCCTATCCATGGCCTGCAGCGTCTGGAGAAGTTGATGGACGAATACGCCGGTGGTATCGGGGTCAATTACATGACCAACGAACCTTTGCTGATGCGCGGTCTGGAATTGATGAAGACCCTGCACGAAGATCTCGAGTGCCTCGGTGCGGAAGACTTGCACCAGCTGATGCGCGCCTGGGAATTGAAGCACCGTGCTATCGCCTCGGAATGCGTCATTCATCACACCCTGTTCCGCAAGGAAACGCGTTGGCCGGGATACTATTACCGTGGTGACCACATGAAACTCGACGACGAAAACTGGCATTGCCTGACGCTGTCGCGTCGCGATCCCGAGTCTGGAGAGTGGAGCATGGAAAAAGCGCCGGTCTACCATATCGTCGATTAAAGTTTGTCACTCGAGGCGGCCATCCAGGCCGCCTCGTCCTGCTTCTCAACTAGCTGTAATGGTTCTGGCAATCGATTCATTTCGACAGTCTCATAATGCGCTAAACTCCTGCTTCCAAACCTGCCCAACGCTATCCGTTGAGCCGACTCTTATAAACCAGAGAATTACACCAGGCCTGTAAAGCAATGAATAACTCCAGTTCCGAGAGCCGCAATGCCGAAATTGCCGAGGCTCATCAGTTTGAGCTCAAGGCTGTGCAAAATAAACTCGGCGCCGAGTCCCAGGACCTCGACTATCTACTCGCCCTCGTGTTGCAGCAAAAGCCCTCACGCCAACAGGTTCAGGGTTTACTGGAACAGGCCTGTGTCCGCCTGGACAGCCTGCGCGAAATGAATCCCGGGCTCGCCTCGAAGTTAAGCGATGAAGAATCTGTCCAGTCGATCAAAATTGCTGGCGAAGCTTTGACTGTTGCCGGCGCACTATCCTTCAGCGATGCCGATCAAGCTTACGAACAGGCATACCGCTGCGCCATCGACAATGAAAACCTGATTGAAGTCGCAGCAGCGATTCGGGCGCAACAAGCCTTGTTAGCGGCGGCTTCGATTGATTTTCGCCATGCCGCAGCGCTATACGCGGAAGCCGCTGCCCTGGTCGAGAGCAATCCCTCGATCTGCTCGGACTATCTAACCCAGCAGGCCAGAGTACTCGGAGACCTGGGCCGGGAATTCATCGACATAGAAGCATTGCAGGCAGCTGTGGGCATCTATCGAAACTCGATACTTACGCTGGTATCGCAGAACGAAGAGCCCGACAAGTGGGCAGGGATTCAGGATCAACTTGGCAATCTGCTCGGTATACTCGGCCAGCGCCAACGCGGCACCCGAATGCTTGAGGAAGCGATACAGGCTTTTGAGAGTGCGTTGACGCATCGGCATTCTGAAACTACGCCAGAAGAATGGGCCTCGACGCAAAATAATCTCGGCAATGCACTCGGAATCCTCGGCCAGCGCCAGCGCGACGAGGAATTGCAGGGAATGGCAATTGCTGCCTTCGAGGCGGCGCTGCAGGTTCGCAATGCCGAAAAGGCGCCTGCCGAATGGGCGTCAACACAGAATAACCTCGCCGCAGTATTGCAATCACTGGGGCAGCAAAAGAAAGACGCGAAAATGTTAAAGCGCTCGGTCGAGGCATATCGAGCTGTGCTGGAAGTCTGGACACGCGACCAGAGTCCACTGGTATGGGGTACGACCATGGCTAATCTCGGCACCGCACTGCGCCTGCTCGGAGAGCATCGCAAAGGTGCGCGCACGCTGGAGCAATCCGTTGCCGCCTATAATGCGGCCTTGTCGGTGCAGACCCGTGACCTGGTGCCGCAGGTCTGGGCGATGACGCAGAACAATCTTGGCGCCGCTCTGCAGGTACTCGCAGAACGGGCGGATGATAGTCTGGCATTGGGCAAGGCGATTGCCGCCTACAGCGAAACCCTGAAAGAATGGACCAGGGAAAAAGTACCTATGAGCTGGGCCATGACCATGGCCAATGTAGGCGTGGCACGACGTAAACTCGCGGAACGCAACGAGGACGTCGATATTTCACTCAGGGCCGAAGTGGATTTGAAACATGCGGTCGATGTATTCCGCGGTGCCAGCCATGCTCCGCTGACCGAACTCGGTGAAGAGCAGCTGTCGCTGGCGCGCAAGCTGACCGCATCATTGCAAAAAGACTCGACGGACTAGGACTTTCCAGTCAGAGAGGCAGCCACGTTATTATTCCGCCGCAACCCTGACTATATCGTCTAGCAACTCGTTGATTTCATCCAGCGCCTGGTTGGATTCCTCGGGTCCTGGCCAGCTGGCAACGCGATAACCCAGCCGGGTTACGCCAGGATCGGCTACTGTTTCGAAGACATAAACCGTGTAAGGACAGAAGGCAATATTCCTCGGATCCGCTTTCATCGCCTTGCGCGACACCAGTGCCGAGCAGAATTGCATATAAGCCGAGCCTTTGTAAATTTGCCCAGAGCCATCCACATCATCCGCGGTGCGCTGCAACATCCTGCCTGGATCTCCGGCGTAGTCGATCTTAAGCCCTTTTTCAATAATCGCATTTTCCAGGTCGAATTTGGCGTCGGCAAAGCTTTTGTCGCTGGAATAAAATTTGAAGGCTGCCCCGTCTTCGTTTGCAAACGTGTTTCCTATGCCGACGCCCAGAGTGATGGCGACATATAGCATTAGATTAGCGAGCGAAGGTCTCACAGTATCAAACCGGTAAATCGCCAACATGGCTGGAGTTGAACAGGATCATATTGCCGCCGGGTTCACGAATCTCGAAACTATCGTGTATCTTGCCGCGCTCGATTTTCCCCGGCTTCAGGCCAAGTTCGGTGAATCGAAGATGCGTGGCATCCAGGTCTTCGACCATCATGTCAAATTTTGAACCGAGCAACTGTGATTCCGCGTCGTTGGTCAATACCAAATGGGTACCGCCGCGCATTTCGAGCAATGCAAAATCGTCATCGCCAGTAATGGCTCGCAACCCGATCTGCAGCATAAATTGCTGCGATGCCCTGATCTGCTTGCTATACAGGGCGACATGCCCCACCCATATCGGTGGTCGATCCTCTTCACTGGTCATAATTGCTTCGAGTCTTTTGTTGGGAAACTTGTCAACGGATGATAATGCATATCGGGTAATAGTTAAGCCATAGATTTCAGAGTCTCCGGGAGATAATGCCATCTTCTATGTAGGGATGGAAAAAAGGTGTGATCGGGATCAAGCCGGTGGCGGTGGGATATCGACTTCGAGAAATGCATCGGCCAGTGCTTTGGCGGTCAGTTTGCGGATTTCCCTGAGCGAATGGAGCTGTTCCTCCGCGCAGGCGCTGCACCTGTATACTGGCATGCTTAAATCGACGGTGAAACTGTCGATATTTTCGAGTTCGATATCGATAGAGAAAATTTGCCGGTGATCAGGTTTTATTTCAAGTTCCGAGTCACAGTTTTGACAGAGATAATGTCTTCTGAACAGGCCTGTTTCCTGTCCGGCAGGCAGACCGGGTTCGTCCACTTCGGTTAAATGCCTGAGCAATTCGGCCGCAAACTGCGGGCGCATGAATTGCCTGTGACCTTGCTCGCAAACCAGTAAAGGCAAGCCTTTAAGTCTGATCCTGAGTGGCTCGGCCTCACCATCGGCGAAATCGATAAAACGGCGTCGAGTAGCGCTGTGGCAGAGATTGCAGGCCTTGGTTTTCATCTCTTGACCTCCCGGATTATGACCGAGGACACCCTTATCTGCGGGGTTCTTCGGTGCCATATAGATCAAAACCTCCGATCCGCAATCTAAGCACCAATGAGATGCCAGGTCAATCCAGTCCATGCACAAGCCGGATATCCCTTCAGTTCGAGAATTAAATGACCTGTATTGAGGAAATCGGGTCAGTTTCAGCTAGACTTAAAAAAATTGAGGTTTGTCCCTGTTTTTCTTCACGATGGGCGATAAACAAATATTCACCAAACCATTATTCCGAGCCTATTGAGAAATGATTTCTGTTCTGGCAATTGCGGGCCTCTCTGTCGTCTTTGGAATATTGATTACTACGCTGTGTGTCTACGCCTTCACCAACCGTCGCCGCGACAGCGAAACTTCCTACAGCGATATCATTGAAGCTTCCCCACATGGGGTCTTGATCCACAGGAATTTCAAGCCACTCTATGCAAACCAGAAATTTGTGGAAATATTTGGCTACAAGAACACTAAAGAGATTCTGGCAATCGATTCCGCGCTGGTAACTCTTACCAGTGCAGATGATCACCCTCGTATTAAAGCCATCAACGCAAAGCGCATGGATGATAAGGATGAAATAGCTCGACTGGAGATCAACGGCATTCATAAATCGGGAAGAATCCTTTGGTTAGAGATCGAATCCAGGCTGATAACCTGGAAGGGTGAAGCGGCCGTTCTTGGCTTCGTCACCGATATCAGCCAACGAAGGCTGGCCGAATTGGCCTTGCAGGAAAGCGAACGGCATTTTCGCACCGTGTTTAATCAGCAATTCCTGTACATGGCCATACTCGATGTCAACGGCATCATTCTTTCGATTAATGACCTGCCGCTAAAAATCCAGAGAGTTTCCCGAGATGAAATGATCGGGAAGCATTACTGGCTGACCCCTGGTTGGAAGGATTCACCTGAATGGCAGGAGATTATCAGATCCAGGATCGAGCAGTGTAAAACGATGAACGTCCCTCTCGAGGTCGAAGATAACTACATGACCCCGGATGGCGAAGTTCGTATTGCAAAGGCGTCATACCTGGCGCTATTCGATGACCAGGGGAAGCCCGAATTAATCCTCGTCCAGGCCAACGATATCACCGAGCAGAGCCTAACCGAGCGTAACTTGTTGGAAATGCGTCAGCGGGAGCACCTGGTGCTGCAGTCCGCCTCTATGGGCACCTGGGAATGGGATATCGTTGTCGACAAGGTGACATGGTCGCCCGAAACCTGCCAGATTTTCGGTACTGACCAGAAAAATTTTGGCGGTACCCTGGAGGGGTACATGGAATTCACGGATCCAGCGGATATCGAACATCTGGAAGTCACCATCACTGATTTTTTGGGAACTGCGTCCCCCTCACAAGATGTCTTGCAATATCAGCATCGAATTATCCGCAAAGACTTCAGTCGCGGTTGGGTAGAAATTTTCGGTCGCCTGTTTTTCGATGATGAGCAAAAACCATTGCGAATGGTGGGGATATGCATAGATATCAGCAAACGTAAAAAAGAAGAGGAATTGCTCGAACAAAAGAACATGGAGTTGGAGCGCTTTACCTATACGGTGTCCCACGAACTGAAGACACCGCTGGTGACCATTAATGGTTTTCTCGGTTTGCTGAGCAAGGATCTGGCATCGGCCGACCACGAAAAAGTTCAGCGAAATATCGGCTTTATTACTCGCGCCGTCGAAACCATGGGTCAGCAACTTGAGGACTTATTGGAGTTATCCCGTATCGGTCGTGTGGTTAGTCCGCCAAAAGATTTTTCCCTGGGTAAAGCCTGCCAGCAAGTGGTTAAAGCCATGGCCGGGGTAATCGATAAAAGCGGCGCAAGAATCAGCATCGCCGATGATTTGCCATTTGTATACGCCGACCCATCAAGAATACAAGAAGTCATGCAAAACCTGATTGAAAACGCGATAAAGTTCTCTGTCGAATCCGGGACACCGGAAATCAGTATCAGCGCAGAAAGGCGAGGCCAAATGGTCCTGTGCAGGGTTCAGGACAATGGCCCGGGAATAAACCCCGAATATCACGACAGGGTTTTCAATCTATTCGATCGACTGGAATCCGGGGTTTCAGGTACGGGTATAGGGTTGGCCGTGGCGAAACGCATCATCGAAGTACACGGTGGCGATATCTGGGTGGAGTCGCTGGGGGATGGCAAGGGTGCCAGTTTTATATTCAGCCTGCCCGCGGCGGGCGGTACCGCCGAAAGCGATGACGACGGGAGCCCTGCGAGTTAGATTTATTGCAAATGAGTATCCACTAATGTTTCCCGGGCAATAAATAGACGCATAAACCTCCTCGGCTATAGCGACTTAGGTATTGTTGCGATTGAGGAAGTCGATGGCCCGGTCTTCGGCGCCGCCGCCGAACAGGAACATGGTGAAATGGCCCCAGAAGCGATGCAGGTAAAGTTCGCTCTCAATCCCGGCTTCCCGCAGGGCCTGGTAATAATCGCTGGCCTGCTCTTTCTCGACCAATTGGTCGAGTTTGCCGTGGTAGAGGAAGACGGGTGGGTCGTCTGCTGAAATATGAAACACCGGCGATGCCTGCGCATAAACCTTTGGAATTTCATCGCGATCGCCACCGAGAAATGGCACGACGATAGGGCTACCACTGTACTTGCGCAAATCGGCGGGCGTGCCACCGGCAACCACGGCTCTGATCGAAGGCAGCGACTCGGGAGTTGCAGTAAGGCCGAGGCTATCCGCGTCCGCGCTGGCCAGTAAGGCGGCGAGGTGAGCACCGGAGGAGTAGCCCCAGGCATTGACACGGCCGAGGTCGAAGCGAAACTCATCAGCATGCGCAGCAATCCACCCTAAAGCCTGTTGCAAATCCTGGTACTGTGCCGGGAAAATATATTCTGGCGCAAAGCGATAGCTGACATTGAAGACCGCGTAACCGTGCCTCGCCAGCTTCATGCTGACGCTGTCCATATCGTCTCGATTCCTGCTCGACCAACCGCCACCGTGAATCATTAATACCACCGGGCGCAAACCAGAGGCCTGCGGTAAGTACAGGTCACCCGCCAGGGGCTGTGACCAGCCAGCAGGGGTAAAAACGATATTCCTGGTGGTGCTTTCGGGGGGATTCGTATCCGTCGACAGAGTCAGCAGATGATCATTGCCTTGATAGCTATAACAGCCACCGATGAGCGTGCTCAGCGCAATAAGTGTTGCTGCGACTATGAAGGGTTTGAAAATCATAAGATTTGGCGGATTTAGCCCGCAGTTATCAAGGAGTTAATAAGTAATACGCGCTGAACTGTCGTCTGGATCAAATCCACAGAAGTAAATAATTCACGATGGGGGGAAATGTTCAGTCGACAGAACGACCCGAATCGACCTGGTCCGAACGTCTGTGGGTTTCCGCTGCGTCGCTACTGGTAAGTTTGCTCGATGAATATCTGCACCGGATTACCCTGGTAAATACCAAAGCTTGCGGTCGCAGCGGGATCATCGTCGAACTGAGCACCACCAGTCCAGTCATAGCGCAGCCAGCGATTGTCGAGGCTGCCCTGAAGCGTGGGTGTTACCAGGATATTGCCATCGACGCCGCTACCAGGCGCGGGCAGATTGACGTTGATCTGACCGCCAACCGCGGTCGCGTTGATAATCGTAATCGGGGAGGATGCACCTGGTGAACTGAGGTTGTCGGTTATGCTCAGGTCAGCTGTCGCCAGCATGCTGCAGGAATCGTCGCTTTCGAGGCTGTAGTAACCGCCCGCCCGCAGCGTTTCAGTAAACATCGGCAGGGTCAGGTCTACCACTTCGGAACCATGCGCATTGCGCATCGCTACGCGACCAAAGCGAAGTTGATTACCGGCCAGGTCGAAGCTTTGCGCAAGTGCAGTGGGGGCTACTTCACCATCATCGATCTGGCTGAGCAAAGGGTCGATATCGGCGGTGAAAGGGGGCACTTCGCTATTCGCCTGCTTGCTATGGGCGAGCGCTGTCGAGTCCGGTCCGTAAACAAAACGATCGGCACCAAATCGGTAATCGACAGTACCGTTATTGTTGATCGTCAGGGTCATCGGCAGGCTGTCGTAGCGCAGGTCCAGCAATGCCGCATCGGTGCCGACGACGCTGCTATCGGCGGAAACGTCTACGCTGGCGCTATTGGCATCGAGCTTAACCCAGGCACCAAGATAATTCGTGGTAATACCTGGAACCGGCAGGGCATTCATCGCGGTGACACGAAACTGTGGTTCAATCAGGTAGGTGAATTCCTGACCGACATAGGTAAAAATTCCGCAGGAATTGGCCAGCATGCCATCGTCTATTACGCTCACCTGAAAACTGGCGGGAATGAATCGGCCGACGATGATATCGTCGCCGATCAGATCGGCGGTATCCTCGCCGAGGTAATCAAGCGAACTGGACTGCAGGGTGAAACTGCCAACTTCTGAGTATTGCAGGTCGTTAACCGTGGCAATACCGGCGGCGAAATCTCCCTGTATCAATGTGCCATTGTTAAGATTGCCGGCGACCCCGGCGGCAGGCTCGTAACCCGCCGCAGAGACGCTAATATCTGTGTCAGCGGCAAAACTCGGCGCGATCGAATTATCGGCAAAGACGCCGCTATCGAGTACGCCATCGTTGTTGCTATCGTCACCGGCATCCCAGAGTACCGCTGAAACCGTCGCCGAGAAGTTACTGCCTGCGCTGGTAAATATTGCTCCGCCAGAAGTATTTGCTCCTGGGTTGGGCGTCGCCCCGGCAGAAATGTTGGTCACCGCAAGTCCGAAAGGCTTCACCGTCAAAAGCGCGCTATCGCCAATAACTGTCGTGATTGTCGTGTCTGAATGGCTATAGCTGGTATCGGAAATAATCAATTCGTATTGCCCGACATCGCTGCTAATGCTGGCGACCAGGTTTTGTGCAGAGCTATTGTAATTGGGGTCGATGCCACAGCTTCCGCTGTTGGCGGTGTCATCGGTATGCATCGCAATCGTCATAGCCTGAGGGCGACCGGCGACTTGAATCGGATCTTCTGTGATGACGAAGATATTTTCGCTGAAACTTATCGCCGCGCTGGTTGAGGTAACCCCTTCGAGCGGGTCGTTAATGCTGATGGTCAGAGTTTCGGCGTGAGTATTGCCGAGATCCAGAATAATCGTCGCCAGATCGCTGGCAACAAAGTTATAGCTGACCGCACCATCGTCGTTGTTATCGGGACTCGGGTTTAAACTACCATCCGCGTTTGCGGGTTGAAAACTCCAGTTACCATGATTGCTGGAAACGCTGATATTGATCGAGTTGATGTAATCCTCAACCGGGTCGTTGTTGACATCTTCGGCGGTAATGGTGATCTCGTTTACCAGACAGGTGCTGGCATTAAAGTTGGCCGGTGTAATGCGAAAATGATCCAGCGGCAGACTGGTATCGCTACAACTGGTGACATAGCCGTTTTTGCCCGCGTAGTAGGCGGTGCCGCTACTGGACACCCAGACATCGTTGTAATCTTCCGAGCCCTGAATGCTCTCAACCCAGGTGCCTGAATTGTTGTCCAGCACCAGTCCATCCTTTCCCACAGCATAAATAATTCCGGAATTGCCGTAGATACCGTTCAGTGCGTTTTCCGTGGTGCTGGAAAAAACCTTTGAGCAAATGTTGGTTCCCTCGTTAAAAACCAGCACGCTGGCCTCGTCAGGATTGGTCCCCTTGTCTTTGCCGGCCAGGTAGATATTACCTGCGCCATCACCCCAGATATCTTCTGCTTCTATGTCGAAGGCGACGTTGCAGGCGGTAACCTTGGTCCACAGTCCGCTTGCCCGGGCATAACGGTAAAGGTCGCCGTCTTCCTCCAGCGAGTACTGGAAAGCCAGGCCGCCCCAGATATCGGTTAGATCCTGGTTATTGTCAACATTCGCCTGGGTCGCGCCCGACATGTCCGTCCAACTGCTACCGTTCCAGAGAAAAAGGGAATCTTTTTTACCAACTACCCAGAGTTCGGTATTGGATACAGCCCAGACGCCGAGCAAATCTTCGTTATCAGGGTCCGGCAGGGCAGACCAGTTAGAACCGTCATACATGACAACCTTACCCTTCTTACCGACCGCATAGGCAAGACCAGAGCTGACGACTTCGACATCGTTCAAATCCTCGTCCGAAACGAAGGCATTCTTCACCCAGGTGGCACCGTTATAATGGTAGATACCGCCATCTTTACCTACGGCGATTACATTGCTGTCACTACTTCCGGATATGCCCCTGAAGTCCTCGCCATCGGTGGCGATTTGAGAAGTTGTGCATGTGCGACCACTGCCGCCACCGGTACATTGCGGATGGGTAGGGCTGCAACTGCCAACAACAACCGTATTCCTGTCCATGTCCAGATTGCCGCCGGCGGTGATATTACCGTTAACCAGGTTATCCCGGTCCAGTTGGACGTTGCCGGAAACATTGATATTCCCCGTGATCGTCACATTTCGCTCAGTTGTGAAATTGCCGTTGCCGGTGAAATTTGCACTAATAGTGTTATTTCTTGCTATGGAAACGTTTCCACCGACATTGAAATTCAGCTGAAAACCGCTGTTGCTGATACTGACATTTCTACCAGTAATAAAATTACCGCCAATAGTCAGGGTAATATCGCTACTTAATACCAGCGTATCGCCGTTAGCCAAAGTCAGGTCGCCACTGCAGCTATAATTCGTGCCGCTACCCGAGCAAGCAGCAAAGGCACCGCTGCCGATATTCGCCGGCAGGCTATAGTCCACTGCTACGGCAAGCTGGCTAAAGCTGAGCAGTAGGGAAACTATTACAAGGCGGAATATATGTCTAATGGCGGTGCTCTTCCAGTTTTGTAATGGGCGGCAACGAAACTTCGGTTTTATAATGTGTTGACACTATATAGCAGAAGTCGGTACCAAATTCTGCCTTCAAACCCGATAGGTAAAGGTTTGCGGCGTTCGAAAGATAAGTCTAGCAGTAATTCGAGATCTGTTTTTCTGCGGTAACTAAATCACTTTAGCGCTATTCGCCGATGCCGACGAGCGGCTAGTTGTTCGCGCCAGGCGGTTACTATCCCTGCAAATGCGATCAACGACATACCGGCCAGCGCCTGCTGAGTTGGCCATTGATCGAAAATTACGCGACTCCAGATCGCGGCAAACAACAGGTAACTGAAATCCAGTGGTGCCAGCCAGCTTGCATCCGCGCTCTGATAAGCGCGGCTCATGCAGATATTGCCACCCAGATTGAGCACCGAAGTCAGCAACGCGAATGCGGCGACGACCAGTGTCAGGGTCGGCCAGCCTATGGCGACAAAGGGTAATGTTTCGCGGATATTGTCGGACAGTGGAAACAGCGAGAGAATCATTATTCCGACCAGTCCGGAAACGAGATATACCAGACCTACCGCAAATGCCAGCGCCATCGGGCTTTCGTTGCGGCAGGCGCGCTTCAGCGTGATTATGTTGGCGGCGTAGAAAAACCCGGCGACGATCGGCAGTATTTGAATCGATGAAAAATCGTCGTCCCAGGGACTGAGCACCAGTGACGCACCGATGCTGCCAAGTAGTAGCGCGGCTATACGCCAGCGTCCGACCTTCTCGCCCAGTAGCGGGGCTGCCAGCAGGGATACAAATAAGGGATAGGTATACAAACCTGCTGCCATTTGCGCAACCGTTAAATAAGGCGCACCGGCAAAGAAACAAAACATGCAGATGGTCAGCATTGCCGCACGAAAATAGACCGCGCGCGTATTTCGCGGAAGCAGTATGCCAAGACCGCTTCCGGCCAGTGCGAATATCAGCAGGAAGCCAATATTTCCGGCAGAGCGCAGGGACTGAAATTGCCAGAAAGACGTATGCACAGACATCAACTTGACCAGCGAGTCCTGGAAGGCGATCAGGAAAACTCCGGTCAGCAGCATTATCAGGGCAGAGTAGGGACGGTCGCCCCCGGGCTGTTCGAATAGCTTAAAGTTCATCGCCACTTCAAAATTGTTCTTCTTAACGGCGAGTGTAACCGCTGTTGGCAGCGCAGCA
Source organism: uncultured Gammaproteobacteria bacterium (assembly GCA_963976575.1). Taxonomy (GTDB): domain Bacteria; phylum Pseudomonadota; class Gammaproteobacteria. The sequence continues at coordinate 11,754 of CAXBMV010000013.1, forward strand.
AACTCTGTTTGCAGAGACAAGGTTTTTAACCTGGGAAGCATAAGTGGAGCGGTGATAGACTTGCTGCGCGACTTGCGCCGCTGGCGCCTGCGCTTTTATTAATCCAGCGTGGTGTATAGGGTTTGACTAATTTATTGTGGGTCTTAATCGGTGCTATTGGCGTGCTCTATTGGTGGCATAGCGGAGATTACAAGGGCAGGGCACGCGAGCTGGCCTCGCAGTACTGCGCCCAGCATGATCTGCAACTGCTCGACCAAAGCATGGTCATCACTGCAATCTGGCCAAAGCCGGGCAATAGCGGCGGCCTGGCCCTGCGGCGCAGTTATCAGTTTGAATTTACTTCCACCGGGGAACAGCGTTACCAGGGGAAGTTGATGTTACTGGGCAGGCAGTTGAAATCGATCGAGCTGGAGGCATACAAACTGCCCGAGCCAGATTGATATCATTCAGTCTGAAACCCACATTTTTCTCGGTCAGGCACCGTTTTCTGCATCGCTCAACAGCAGGCTGAAATTCCAGCACCTGATAATATCCCGTTCGCCGAGGGCAAACTGCTGGATATGCATATCCGGCAGGCTGAGCAGCATGCAACTGTGGTTGAAGGCCGAGCTGCCCGGGTTGATGAGCAACAGGTCACCCATAACCTCTGCAAAAACCTGATGGGTATGTCCTACCACCAGTACATCCTGATTTAAATCGTCTAATTGTTGGCGCCAATATGCCTTCTTTGCGTCATCGATCTCGCCGTTCTGTTGCAGTAACTTTATGCCACCGTGTTGCCCGCTGGGAGGCTGGGCGTGGACTACCATTACTCGCTTTTGATCAATTTCAAATTCAAGCGTTTGCGGTAATCGCTGTAAAAAATCCAGCACAGGCGATGACTGTTTTTCGCGCATGGATTCAAGAAATGCCTGGTCGTGGTTGCCGATTATGCACTTGCAATCATATTGCCGTAGCAACTCGACGGTTTCGTCGAGTCCATCGAAGTAACCGGCAATATCGCCGGCACAAATAATTGGTTTCGCCTGTTCCCGCGCAAAAATTTCCAGCGCCTCGCGCAAGGGGCCGGGCCGGGCATGTGGATCGCTAAGCAAACCTATTTTTGTCACGGTTAATTGTGCCTCACACCCAATACTTCTCTCTAGGCGTATTGCTCGATGACTTCGATCAATTGCTGGCCGTAGAGTTCGAGCTTGCGCGCGCCAATGCCGGGAATCCCGGCGAGCATATCGACCGCGCTGGGGCGTTGCCGGCAGAGTTCGTGCAGGGTCTTGTCGTGCAGTATCACGTAAGGCGGTACCGACTGTTCCTCGGCGAGCTCCTTGCGCAAACTGCGCAGGGCTTCGAACAGGGGTTCGTCGGCGCTATCCAGCACTATCTTGCGTGCCGTAGCCGAACGGCTTGTTTTGCCCGACTGCTGTTTTTGCAGGCGGCGCAGCAGCAGGGTTTGTTCTCCTTTCAGCAGCGGGTTGCTGGCTGGCTGCAATTTCAGGGCGCCATGCCCGTCGACGTCGCTGTCGAGGTAACCCAGTGCGATCAACTGGCGGAACAGGCTGCGCCATTCGGCATTGCTCAAGTCTTTTCCAATACCGAAGGTACTCAACAACTGGTGCTGGTTGCGCTCTATGCGTTCGTCTTCGCGCCCCAGCAGCAGGTCGATAACATAGTTGACGCCGAAACGTTGACCGCTGCGATAGACGCAGGACAGGGCCATGCGTGATGCCTCGGTAGCATCCCATGTTTGCGGCGGTTCGAGGCAGTTATCGCAGTGTCCGCAGGCCTGTTCCAGGGTTTCATCGAAATAAGCCAGCAGTGTCTGGCGACGGCAATGGGTTTGCTCGCATAAACCGAGCATGGCTTCCATCTTGTGGTGCAGTACACGCTTGTACTGTTCGTCGGCATCGCCCTGTTGCATCATCTGGCGCAGACTGATGATGTCCTGCAGGCCATAGGCCAGCCAGGCGTTGGCAGCCTGGCCATCGCGTCCGGCACGCCCGGTTTCCTGGTAATAGGATTCGATATTTTTGGGCAGGTTCAAGTGCGCGACAAAGCGCACATCGGGTTTGTCTATACCCATGCCGAAGGCAATAGTTGCAACGATAATAACGCCTTCGCGTTGCAGAAACTGGCGCTGGTTCATCGCGCGCATGTCATTGTCCATACCGGCGTGGTAGGGCAGTGCATTGCGCCCGCGCTCGCGTAGCCAAATCGCCGTGCTGTCGACCTGTTTGCGCGACAGGCAATAAACAATGCCGGCATCCTTGGGGTGGTTGTCCTCGAGAAACTGCCACAGACGCTGGCGGTTGTTGGCCCCTTCGGAAATGCGGTAAAAGATGTTCTCGCGGTCGAAGCTGTGCACGAAACTGGCCGCTCCTTCGAGCTTCAGTTGTTGTTCGATTTCCGCTCGGGTGCGGCGGTCGGCGGTGGCGGTCAGTGCGATACGCGGCACATCCGGGAATAAATCATGCAGTCGGTAAAGGCTCTGGTAATCACGTCTGAAGTCGTGACCCCATTGCGATACACAGTGTGCCTCGTCGATTGCGAACAGGGCTATCCTGCTCTGTGAAAGCAGGTTGAGAAAGCTGTCGCTTAGCGCCCTTTCCGGGGCCACATAAAGCAAATCGATTTCGCCGTTGAGCAATTGGCTGCGCACGGCTTGCTGTTGTTCAGCGTCCTGGGTCGAATTCAGGAAGGAAGCCTTGACGCCGTTTTGCGCAAGCGCATCGACCTGATCCTGCATCAAAGCGATCAGCGGAGAAATAACCTCGCGGATCATCGCAGGGATCTGGTAGCAGAGCGATTTTCCGCCGCCGGTGGGCATTAAAACCAGCGCGTCTCCGCCGCCGATCAGACAGTCAATGATTTGCGCTTGCTGAAAACGAAACTGATCGTAGCCGAAGTGACGGCTTAGAATATCCAGTGCCTGGGACATGGTGATATAGTCTTCCTTTTAAACGACTGTTTATGAACTGTCCTTGTCATTCTGGCCAAAGCTTCGACCAGTGCTGCGGCCAATTTATAACACATCGCCGCCTGCCTGAAAATGCGCTGTTATTAATGCGTTCGCGATACTGCGCCTTTGCCTTGCGCGACGAAGAATATTTACTGGCTACCTGGCAGGCACAGCAACGTCCGAAATCGCTCGAGCTGCAGCAGGATATCCGCTGGACAGGCTTGCGCATCATCAACTTTCAGCCAGGCGAAGACCAGGCCAGTGTCGAATTCGAAGCCAGCCTGCTACAGGCTGGCAGGGTTTCGGCGATGCACGAATATAGTCGTTTTGTTCGCGAGCAGGGTAAATGGTTGTATT
>CAXBMV010000014.1:0-15028 GCA_963976575.1 uncultured Gammaproteobacteria bacterium
GGTTTCTCCCAGGCCTGCCCGGTTTCCGGATTCATCAGGCGTTGCGGGTTGTTGTAGCTGTCGTAGAATCCAAGCACGGTACTGAGTTTTCGAAACACACCATTGTGCATATAGGGCGGGGTTATGGCGACATTACGCAACCCCGGCACCTTGAATTTCCCATCCTGTGCGGCGTCATCAATGGCTGGATTTTCCAGCAAACCATGATCGACAGTGTCTTCCGCGTGGCCGTTAGGGCTTAACAGTTTATTCACCGGCACACCTATGTTATGAAATTCGTAACCACTAAAAGTCTCGCCCTCCATACCTTCAGTCTTGAGCAGATGGCAGCTTGAACAGTTGCTATTGTTGTTGGAAAAAAACAGCGACATGCCCAGTTCTTCGCTGGCGCTAAGCTCGTATTCGCCTCGCAGGTAACGGTCATACTTCGAATCAAAGGGAGCAAAAAAATCGCTTTGTTCGAATTCTGCGATGGCTTCGGTCAATGCGAGGAAGGCCTGATTGTTATCTGAAAAAACAGACTCACCAAAGATGGCGCGGAAATCTTTCAGGTAGCGAGGATTCTGTTTAATGCGCTGAATGACGGAGGCCTTGTCGGGCATGGCCATTTCCAGCGGATTAAGTATTGGTTCGCCAGCCTGGGCCTGTAAATTAACGGCTCTTCCATCGAGGAACTGACCGCCGATGTATTCGCCACTGCCGTTGTCGAAATGGAAAGCCGGGGTAAGACCGCTATAGCCTGCGCTGGGTGTATTTCGCTTGCCGATAGAAATACCGTCGCTCCCCGTCGAGGCTGCTGCTGCGACTCGATTCTGGCGCAGGTCGGTAAAAGCGGTATTGGGGTCGTGACAACTCGAGCAGGACTGGTTGCGGCCCAGCGACAGATCAGGATCAAAAAACAGGTCCCTGCCGAGCGTCAGCTTCGTCGTGTCGGCATGGGCGATATTTCCCGGGATGCCGATAACAATCAGGAGTAAAAGCAGGCCTGGTCGAATGCGACAAGATCGATAGATTTCCCTGAATGGTGTCAGCAGCAATTGTGTTATGGAAGCGTAGCCCCTGGCCGCAGCCAGGCCAAATGGCAGCCCTTTGTCAGAGCTGGATAATGCCAGCGAAGCAAATACCCGGTCCCAGATGGCGAGTACGCCACCATAGTTACAGCGATTACCGTCAACGCGATGATGTAGCTGGTGTTGCGCCGGAGAAATAAATACCTTTTCCAGCCAGCCCGGATAAGCCAGTGCAATCGGCGAGTGTCTTAAATTGTCCCCCAGCAGGTGCGCCAGAAATACAAAAATATTAACCCCGAGTATTTGCAAAACCTGCAATCCCGAACCAAAGAAGTAGAGGAAAAGCGAGGTCACCAGGCCGGCACTGAGCGCGTATCTGAGACCAAAAAGCAAGTTTTCCAGAGGATGAACGCGATAGAAGGTGAAGGGTGTCAAAACCTCCGCGCTGTGATGTATCTTATGAAAAGCCCACAGCAGCGGAATTCGGTGCATACACCGGTGCAGGCAATATCGACTGAAGTCACCAACGAGGAAGAGACTGAGGCTGTAGGCCGAGAGTAACCAGTATTGGCCGATATAGATTTTTTCCTGGTAGCCAAAAACCTGTGAATAGATTTCCAGTAACCAGCGCGTAACGCTGCCCGCGTTGATCAATAGCGGATAGAGGATTGCCAGTTTGATGATCGCTGAAACCACAAAATAGGCATAATCGAGACGTGCCGAAGGGTGCCACCACAGGCGTTTGTCGAAAACCACGCTGCCGGGTTGCCGATTGTAGTGCAGGTAGATCTGCGCGATCAGAAAAGCAATCAGCAGATACCCCCAGAATAGCCGCTGCTGCGGCGAGAGCAGATAGTCGAGCCCCGACCAGCCGAACAGTTCAGTCACCGTCGGCATCGATGATCTGTGCATTGAGGTTGAGGGCTTCGATCAACAGGAAGTAATAGGCGTTATAGAGTTCGTCCAGCGCCTTGAATAATTTTCTGTAGGCCGGAGATTCCAGTTGATCCTCCAGGGGTGTGGCAAGCTCTCTGGCGGCGAGCAGGGCCTGATCGATTTTATCGATTAACAATCGCAGCTCGCTGGTCACGTTGCTTTGCCGGGCGATCGACATCAAGTCCAGGTTTTTATCGTTCTTGACGATTTTTCTATGGGTTTCCAGAATTGCAATAATCGCCGCTAACGAAGTATGTGATAAAACATATTCCAGGCGTGCCGACGAGGGCTTGCCGCGGTATTTATCCACCAGTCCACCGGCTTCGCCAACACGCCAGTTTTTTAATTTATAGCTACTGTCGATCAAGCGGTTGACCAACAGAGTCAAAACCTTTCTCTGCTGCCCGGCAAAGTCGCCGCTGTTCTGATAAACCCCGGTGATTTCTGCCAGCCATGGGTCGATGTGATCGATGCACAGAAGCGCGGCCTGCAGTGTTTTTCCTGTCGGTGGATTTGTCTTGTCGGGGCCGGAAAAGAGTAAAAACTCGAGGGCGTTGAGACTCTTGCTGGAGTTTTTATAAAATGCTGCGGGCAGTGCCTCCTCGCTTTGCAATGCGATGCGGACCTGGGTAGCAATGGATTCATTGGCCTGATGATAAAAGTCGATAAACCGTGGATGATCGATCAAGTCGGAATCGAGTCCTCCTGCCAGATAAACCGTTTCAACTCTTTTCCAGGCGAGCAGCAGTATGCGGAATTGTTGCTGCACTGCGGCAAGGCTGATCGCCGGATTTCCTGTCTGAACTTCCTGCAGCATCGTCTTCAGCCTGCGTAAACTGGCAAGTGCGTGCTGGCTGTCTTTTAGCAAAACCTGCTGCTGGACAAAGCCGAGGAATTGCGTCTGTTCCGCCTCGCCGGACGCGCTGGCTGTCCAGCTCAAAACACAGAACAGGCATCCGCTGAGGAAACATAAGCTGCTGGTTTTCATAGTGACTCCAGGAAGTTGAGCAGGTGCTGACGCGCCTGTCGGCTTAGTTGCATGAATGCCTGGCGACTGGCTGCTGCTTCGCCACCATGCCAGACAATGGCTTGTTCGATACTGTCGGCCCGACCATCGTGCAGGTAACCTGCCGCCGGGTTGATAATTTTGGAAAGGCCCAAACCCCACAGCGGTGTGGTTTTCCATTCCTGCGCCTGCGCCATCGGCGAGTCGCTTTCGGCCATCAGATCGGGGCCCATGTCGTGCAGCAAAAAATCGCTGAACGGTTGTGGTTCTAATCCATTTTCAAGCCGGAAATGATTACTGTGGCAGCCTTCGCAGCCAAGCCCGTTGAACAGTCGGCGACCGCGTTGGCCATGATCACTGGCGGACTGGGGCAGGCGCAAATGCCTGAGATAAAAAGCAATGGCCTGAAGACGTGGCATTGGGACATCAAGCTGCGAATCTCTGACGGCCAGCAGACAGGCGGATTGTGCGTCACCGCAATTTTCCTTAGGATGCCAGGGCGATGTCAATCCCATGTCGCTGGACATGGCCTGCGCCACCTGCTCTATCACTGAGGCAGTGCCGGCCTTCCGGCCGAAGCGTCCCAGCCGGTATTCTCCGTATAACTCGGACCAGACCCTGGCTGCCCTGCCGGAAATGCCATCCGAGTCCTCATCCAGTTCGTCTTCATGGCGCAGGATTTGCTGATCGGGTATGAGTTCCACCAGACCCAGACCGATCAGTCGGGGTGCCATCAACGCGTCGAGCCGGGTGTCATCAGCCAGAGGGCCGTAGTTGAGCTGCGCAAGATTGAATTCCGGTTTTGCCAGCAGAATCGAGTCCCCATCGGCATAGAACTGCCGAATCTTGCTGCTCCGGGCAGATACCTGGCCTTCGAATGTAATGCCGGAATTGGCATTGATCGATAGCTGCGCACCATAGACGGGATCGGGATTGAAGCGAAGCTGCTGATCAGTGCCGTCCAGTTTGCGCGACTGGCGCTGCAGCCGGATCACGATGGAGCGATCGACCGGGCCGGCGCCAACAACCGCCTCTCCGCCACCCAGGGCGGCATGGCAGCTGGCGCAGCTATTGGCATTGTACAAGGGGCCGAGACCATCCCTGGCGCTGGTGCTGGCGGGCGCCGCTACCCAGGGAATATGAAAAAGGCTTTTACCCAGAGCAAACTGGTCGATGGCGCTATCGTCCATGCCTGCATAGGCCTGCGTCAAAGCCGCAGTGCCACGTTCCAGGGTGACTTGTTCAGCTAGATTCACAGCGCCTGTGATCATCGGGGCTAGCAGCAAGCAGATGGCTAAGTAACATCGCCCGTAGATCAGGCGTCTGGCCTCATATGCGGGTTTCTTCGGCGTCGGTAACATCGCCCTGACTCAGGGAGAGACCCAGGTCTGCTGCGACTGCAACCATCTCGTCTCCCAGTTTGCGCATTTCATTTTTCATTTTGCGAATCTCTATGTCGTTATTGCCGGGCAGTATCTGGTAATCAAAATGCCAGCGACTGGAGGCAAGGTCGTTCATCCGTTGAATTTTCTGATCGATCGACGAAATCAATTCATCCAGCCTGGCGCGGGTTTCGCTAGATGCTGCACCGCAGCTGCGTTGCGGGAACCTTTTAATAGATCGACGAAGCCCTGGTAATTGAGGCTGATGTCGCGGTGCGTATTGTCGGAAAAACAGGAATGCTCGTCTTCTTCGCTGGGTGTCAAAACTGCTACCGCGATGCGTTCGTTAGCGAGTTCCGACTTGATGAAAACGCCCATCCCGGAAATGATCTGGCGCAATGCGGTTTTCTCATCGATATTTTTTGAACTGTCGCTGCCCTCTAGTTGTTGTAACAGCGCGGCTCGATAACAACCGCGGGCATCGCTTTCACAATCAGAAGAGAACTGTCGATTCCAGGCCAGGTTCACCCTGCCGAGATCCGCGACCAGTTTACTGCTGGCGGCCCGCAGGTATTGCAAACGGCGATCGGCATGGGCTGCCGTGGTAAAGTCCGAAAGCGGACGCTGTCCCGCCGTCAGTGCGCCGTTGCTGATGCTATCCCGCGAAAAACTGGCATAGTCCTGATCCTGCCCCCAGAGCAGAAACTCGATGGCGTGGTAACCACTGGCGACATTGGCATCTCCGCCGTTCTCGTTGAGCTGACCGAGAAGTTCGGCAGTGATCTGGCTGACATCGAAGTTGCTCGCATCCACGCCACCCGGTTTGAATAGTCCTGAGCTGTCGATAATATTCCCGGAGGTTTGTCGGCCCTCGGCATCGATGGTGTAGTCGATCAGGTTTTCATCCAGAGGCCAGGCGTTGATCTGACCTTCGAGAGCTCGGTAGGCATCGGCCACCCATCCTTGTTCGGCGTCTATAGGGCCATTGGTCAATCGAAACACTTCGGTGAGCCCGTAAGACTCTCGTGATGCGAGCCAGGCGTTCTTCGCTTTTTGCAAGCCATCGTCGTCTGGGTGATCGCTGAATTCGGCGATCACCTGTTGTAGTTGTTCGGCGTCCAGCAGCGCTGCGCCATAGGCCTCTGTAGCCATATCGGCATAGGTGACCAATAGCGGTGATACCTTGTTTGAAGCATGCAGCGCCGCTGGATTGGTCTGGCAGGCGCTGAGGCTTATCAGGGCGCAGGCTGAAAGAAGTGTTGGGCGAAATAGCATGAACGGGCTCCAGTGTTGGCTGACAGATACGAAACGGAAGCCGATTATATAATTCTTTAACGAGAATGCAAATAACAATCATTCCCATTCGCATTCCCATTAAGAAATGAATAATCCCTGGCGCTGTTAACATGAATTCGCTGGAAAACGGCCGGGGTAAATGAACTATAATGGCCGCCGATAGTTCAAAACGATTGTCTTCCCGTTGATTACGAGCATGGAGTAGCAACTAGTGGATGTGGATTTTAAAACCGTTGAGTTCCTTGATGCCGGTGGTGTGCTGCAGCGGGAGCTTCCCCCTGATTTGCGCTCGCGAGATGCGCTGCTGAAGTTGTACCGGGCCATGCTTCTGGCACGCATCTTCGATCGCGCTGCGATCAACCTGCAACGCACCGGTGCGATGGGTACCTACGCTTCCTGCGAGGGCCAGGAAGCCATGGGTGCCGGTCTCGGCATGGCGATGCGTGAAGACGATGTTTTTGTGCCTTACTACCGCGACATAGCCACGCAATTTCAGCGCGGCGTCAGGCTGGAGGAAATCCTGCTTTACTGGGGCGGCGACGAACGCGGCATGTGTTACCAGGATCAACCGGAAGATTTCCCCATCAGCGTACCGATAGCCAGCCAGTCCTGCCATGCGGTCGGTGTTGCCTATGCGCTGAAGTATCGTCGGCAGAATCGAGCTGTGGTCACTACCTGCGGCGATGGTGCCACTTCCGAGGGAGATTTTTACGAATCGATCAATGTCGCCGGGGTGATGAAACTGCCGGTGGTGTTCATGGTGAACAATAATCGCTGGGCGATATCGGTGCCGCTGTCAAAGCAAACCGCCGCGAAGACGATCGCACACAAGGCGCTCGCGGTCGGCATCGACGGCTATCGCGTTGATGGCAATGATCCGATCGCAGTATTTCACGTGCTTGGCGAGGCATTGGCAAAGGCGCGGGACGAACATCGGCCCAGCCTGGTAGAGGCGCTCAGTTATCGGCTTTGTGATCATACTACTGCCGATGACGCCAACCGCTATCGCGACAAACAGGAGTACGAGACGGCGCGTGCGCTGGAACCATTGATCCGCTACAAGGCTTACCTGCAGGCCGAGCATGGCTGGAGTGAAGACGACGACAAGGGTCTTTACGGCGAATGCGACGCTCAGGTGAAACAGGCCATCACGGTTTACAAGAACATGCCTGACCAGCAACCCGGCGAGTTTTTCGACCATATGTTTGTCAGTCCGACGCGTGATCTGCAGCAGCAAAAAAAGGAATGGCTGGCGGAGCGTAAACGTCATGGCTGAGTACACACTGGTCGAAGCGGTTACCCTGGCGCTGGCCTTTGAAATGCGTCACGACGACAGCGTGGTCGTGCTCGGAGAAGACGTTGGTGTCAACGGTGGCGTGTTCAGGGCGACTGATGGTCTGTTAAAAAACTTTGGCGAGCAGCGTGTCATCGATACCCCGCTTGCCGAATCGGTCATAGTCGGCATGGCCATAGGCATGGCAGCACAGGGCTTGAAACCGATTCCTGAACTGCAATTCATGGGGTTCATTTACCCCGCGGTGGATCAGATTATCAACCACGTGGCGCGCCTGCGTAATCGCACCCGCGGACGCCTGCACTGCCCGATGGTTATTCGCGCGCCTTTCGGTGGTGGTATCCACGCACCCGAACATCATTCTGAAAGTACCGAGGCGTTATTTGCGCATATGCCCGGTGTCAGGGTAGTGATTCCATCGTCACCGGGGCGAGCCTACGGTTTGCTGCTAGCGGCGATACGCGACCCCGACCCGGTTATTTTTCTCGAACCCAAGCGCATTTATCGCTACGGTAAGCAAAAGCTCGAAGACAATGGTGAGGCCCTGCCACTGGATAGCTGCTTCGTCCTGCGCGACGGGCTGTATGTCACCCTGGTGAGCTGGGGTGCCTCGATCAAGGAAACCCTCGAGGCCGCCAGTCAGCTGGCGCCTATGGGGATAGACGCGGAAGTCATAGACCTGGCGACTATTTCACCGCTGGACATGGACAGCATCATCGATTCGGTTTCGCGCACCGGTCGTTGCGTGATTGTGCATGAAGCCGCGCGCAGTTGCGGGGTCGGTGCCGAGATTGCCGCGCGTCTGGCGGGCGAGGCGATTACCTCGTTGCTGGCGCCGGTGATGCGGGTCACCGGCTTCGATACGATCATGCCTTTATACCGTCACGAAGAAGACTACCTGCCAGGGGTTAATCGCATCATAGACGCGGTCAAAGCAAGCATGGAGTACCGATGAAAATATTTAATCTTCCTGATCTGGGCGAAGGTCTGCCAGACGCAGAAATCGTCGAGTGGCATGTGCAGCCGGGCGACCAGGTCGACGAGGGGCAAACCCTGGTATCGGTAGAAACCGCCAAGGCGATCATCGATATACCCTCGCCGCAGTCGGGTCGAATCGGTCGCGTCTACGGCAAGGAAAACGACGTGATCCAAACCGGCAAGCCGCTGCTCGCGTTTGGCGAAAGCGAAGACTTTGCCGAGCAGCCAGCGCAGGAAGAGGCGCGCGCTGCGGACAGCGGTACCGTGGTTGGCGAGATGGAGTCCAACGAAGCGGTGATCGCCGAGCAAGCCATAGGCCTGCAGCATAGTGCCAACACGGTGAAGGCTACTCCCGCCGTGCGCGCGCTGGCGAATCGCATGAAAGTTGAGTTGTCGATGGTTACCCCCAGCGGGCACGATGGCCTGATCCTGGTCGAGGATGTGCGTCGTGTTGCGCGCATACTGGCCGAACACGGACCCATGGAACCGCTGCGCGGCGTGCGCCGGGCGATGGCGCGTAATATGACGCAGGCTCACGAAGAAGTGGCGCCTGCTTCGCTGGTCGAAGACGCCGACATCACTGCGCTGGAATCACGCTCGGCGATCACACCGCGGTTGGTGCGCGCGCTGATTGCGGCCTGCAAGGCCGAGCCCTCGCTGAATGCCTGGTATGACAGCCACGCCAATGCACGCCGCGTACTGAAACGTATTCACCTGGGCCTGGCCGTGGATTCACCGCAGGGCCTGTTTGTCGCCAATATGCCCGATATCCAGGACGACGATGAAGCTGGCATCGTCGAGCGACTGAAAAGTTTGAAGCAGAAAATCCAGAACCGCGAACTGAAACCCGAGCAAATGCGCGGCCACAGCATCATCCTGTCAAACTATGGCGCGATTGCAGGGCGTTACGCCTCACCGGTGGTATTGCCGCCTACCGTGGCTATTATGGGGGCTGGCAAGTCACGCGATGAAGTGGTGGCGCGTGATGGCGAAATGGTGATCCGCCATATCCTGCCGCTGGCGCTAACCTTCGACCATCGCGTGGTCACCGGTGGCGAGGCGGCCCGTTTCATGAAGGCCGTAGTCGACGACCTGGAGAAAACATAGTGCGTTTATTGATAATCCCCCTGACCTTGCTGTTGCTGTTCGGCTGTGCGTCAAAATCGGCAACCAGCAATGAGGTAGTCAGCAAGACAGGCGTGATTACACTGAAGGAAGTGGTCGATCCCGATTCCATCGACCAGCAGAGCAAGACTCGCACCAGCGTGTTCGGCTCCTTCTCCAGTGGTGGCGGTGTCAGTATCGGTCTGGGGTTTCTGCTGGGGTCATTCAACTCCGGCGAGCCGAAGCAGAACCCGGTGCGCTACCAGGTAAAATTGCTCGATGACAGCGAAGTCAATTTCTATCATCTCAGCCGCGATTTCGAGGTAGGCGACTGCGTCGAAATCAGCATGCACGAGGACATGGAAAAGAATCCACCGGCAATGAAGCGCACCCCCGACGCCTGTTTATAGGCATCAACTACTTTCACCGGGAGGGTGTAGCAGCGGGTTATTGCTCTGGCTGGCAGGCGCAATCTGTCATATGATCTGCGCCTCCCATTTTTTACGAGTTAGCCATGAGCAGTAGAATTTCAATACTCATTACCGGCGCCTCTGGCGGCATAGGCCGCGCCGCTGCGATCGAATGCGCCGAACGCGGTGCTGTTGTAGCGGTGCACTACAACCATAACCGCGAGCGCGCCGAGGAAACTCTGGCGGCTTTGCCGGGTGAGGGGCATAGACTTTTTCCTTGCGACATAACCGATCCGGCAGCAGTAGAGCAATTGGTAGATCGGGTGGAGCAGGAACTGGGTAGCCTGGATGTGCTGGTGAATAATGCTGGTGTATCGCAGCGCCATGAATTTGCAGACATTGACTATGCCATCTGGCAGCAGACCTGGAAACGTATCGTCGATACCAATCTCACCGCAGCCGCCAACTTGAGTTTTTGCGCGGGTAAGAAAATGATAACCGCTGGTGGCGGGCGCATCGTCAACGTTTCCTCGCGGGGTGCTTTTCGCGGTGAACCGTTGATGCCCTGGTACGGTGCTTCCAAGGCCGGCATGAACGCGATGGGGCAATCGTTGGCGCAGGCGCTGGGACCGAAAGGCGTATTCGTTTACACGGTGGCGCCGGGGTTCGTCGAGACCGAAATGGCTGCCACGGTTCTAGCTTCGGCGGAAGGCGAGTCTATTCGCCAGCAGAGCAGTATGGGTCGGGTTGCGCAGCCGCAGGAAATCGCCAAAACCATCGGCTTCCTCGCCTTCGAAGCGCCCGAATTCATGACCGGATCAATTATCGATGTGAACGGTGCTTCCTATCTGCGCTCGTGAAGCGCTGTTTGATTGAGCTATCTATTATTATTTCTCAGCGCCTTTGCTGCTGCGACACTGCTACCGCTGTCCTCGGAGTTGGTATTTCTTGCGCTGTTACAGGAAGGCTATAACCCTCTGTGGATCTGGCTGAGTGCCAGCGCCGGTAACACGCTGGGGTCGGCGCTCAACTGGTTGATAGGACGATACCTGACCCGCTTCGAAGACAGGCGCTGGTTTCCGTTCAAGCCGGAAGGTCTGCAGCGCAGCCAGGCCTGGTTTCAAAAGTATGGGGTCTGGAGTCTGCTGCTGGCATGGATGCCCGTGGTCGGGGATGCCTTGACCTTTATCGCCGGGGTCATGCGGATAAATTTCGGTTTATTCTTCTTACTCACTGCAATCGGAAAAAGTACCCGCTACGGAGTGATACTGGCGCTTTATTTCGGTATTTTCTAAGCCGTGATTTCAGCCAGGCTACTGGCCAAGGCTGAGGGGTAAGCGGCATTCCGGCCAGCCGTGACCCCAGCGCCAGGGCAGGCCGGTGCAGGGCGCGCCACCAAGGCGTACCGCCTGGTACATCAGGCTGGCGGTGATATCGGTAATCTCAATGATTTCCTGTTTACTCAGCCCCAGGCTTTTTGCCCATTCGTCGCCCTGGTCGATGGCCGACTGGCTGACGCAGGCGCGCAACTCACGATCTGCCTGTTTGCGTTTTACATAGCCATTGTCACTTTCGCCACGCCAGTACTGTCGGTCATGCGCGACACAGCAAAATTCCCAGGGCGGTTTATTGCCAGCGACTTCTGCAAATCCGGGTGCAGACTTCGCCAATTCCTTCCAGGCCCTGGTCATGCCGCCGCTACAACCGTCGCTGTGAAACGGGTCGATAACAACCCCCGGTTTGTTTTGCTGTTCGGCGAGCAGGCGCATCTGCTGATTTTCCAGCAGTGCCATGGCCTGTTCCAGCGGATCTGTTTGAGCGTAGACAGGGCCAGCCAGAAACAGGAGGGGTAGCAAGATTCGGTAGAAACAATTCATCGGCCTACTGTAGCAAAAAACTGGCCGACTCAACGACAAAAACCTCAATCTGATGGTAGCAGCTTGCTCGATTTGACTGAGGCCATAGCTTGTAAGTCTGGCCCCCATTGCTGCAGGGCAAGGCCCGCAGGACAGCGCGGGATGGACATGGTTTTAAAAGCGGCCTATGCTAACAGGCCGGGATGGAGAAGTGCCCGCATAAAAAAATGGGTTATTCATTGAAAAATCGGAGGGATTTTAAGATGAAGTTGAATCTGCAAAGCAGTCTTTTATTCACCCTGTCACTGGTTCTTGTTGCATGTTCGCCAGGTGACCAGTCTTCTTCCAGCAGCACCCAATCCACATCGGCGATAGCGTTTATGCCGGGCACCGGCCCGCTGAGCCGTAACACCATCGATGTGGTCGATGTCAATCCCAACCCGACGATCTTCGAAGCCTCGCTAAGCGTAGACGAACTGGATGTCGACATCGACGGCACCATAGTACATAGCCTGGTGTATCGTGATTTGAATAATCCCGACGCTTATGCCGGTATTCCCGATGGCATTCCGGTGCTGCAATTCGTCGTCGAAGTCGGCGATGAAATCATCGTCAGCCTGGTGAATAATCTCGAGGATCCTTGCGCTGCTATCGCCTGCGATACCAGCATTCACTGGCATGGCCTCGAGCTGGATAACGACAGCGATGGCACTGGAGTGACGCAGAACGGGCTCAAACCTGGCGAAACCTATACCTACCGTTTCAAAACTTTTCGCCCAGGCGTATTCTGGTTCCACCCGCATATGAAACCCGGTCCACAGACTTTCGCCGGTACCTACGGTGCTTTCATCGTCAAGGATCCCGGCGAGGCCGCGTTGATCGCGGACAATAAAATTCCCGCTGCCAGCAACACGCATACGCTGGTGCTGAGTGATATCGAGTTCGATGACGACGGTGATGTCGGTTACCTTGAAGCCGGTGAAGCAGTTGCCTGGGGTATGCTCGAATCGGTGTGCGCCTCGGGAGGGGGTGGCTGCCAGAAAGTTGCCAATGCCGACACGGTGCTGGTCAATGGACAAAGTCCCTCTGCCGGTATTGCCACGATTACTGCCAAATCAGGCGCGGGTCTGCGCCTGCGCCTGATCAATACCTCGACTAACCGTTACTACCGGTTATCGGTTAGTGGAAACGGCGCGGATAACAATCTTTATCGCATAGGTGGTGAAGGTGGTTTCCTCGAGACAGTGCGGCTTGAAGGCGGCATGCTCGGAAGCTGGGACACGAAATTTGACAAGGGTGAAATAGTGCTGCCCGCCTCGGGGCGTGCCGATGTGGTGATCGTGCCGACCGGTAACAACGGTGATGAAATCATTATTTCCGGACTCGATTATGATCGCAGTGGACCGCCCGGTAATAATGATAGTGCCGGTGACCTACTCAGGATTATTATCGATAATAGCCTCGAGGATAGCGTTTTTGCGATCGCCGAGGGCAATGATGTGCTCGGTGCAGGTGCTATAGATGATTTGAAGGGGCTGGTCATATCCGACTTCTATAGCAACCCGATACCGGTATTCGACGCCAATCCAGGCGCCGGTGTGGGTTCTGCGGATCCTACCATCAGGCTGGAAGGTTTGATGTCCGGCCAGTTGGGGATCGATGGAGTACAGGGTCATTTCGAAGACAGCGGGGCCGACTATACGATGGTTCCTTACCAGGGCGCGACGCGATACGCCCTGGTCGGCGATGTACTCGAATTCACCATTTCCAACCGCACCCAACAGCACCATCCCTTTCATCATCATGGCTTTTCCTTTCAGCCGGTACGCGTCATAGATAACGGTGCCGATCCCGAGGATACCTCGGACGATACCGTGCTCTACGAGTATGACTACAACGAGTTTGTCGATGTTATCGATGTTTTCAGCTATTTTGCCGGAACCGGTAATGGCCAAAGCGTGGTGGTGCGCATACGCCTGGACGACAGGCCGCGGATCACCGACAACCGCCAGGAAGCCGGTGCACCGGCGCCGAATCAACGCTTCGGCAGCGGTGGTGCGGCTGGGCGCTGGGTGTTTCACTGCCATCTGTTTCTGCACGCCTCGCTGGGCATGATTTCGGAGTTGGTGGTGTTGAACACCGACCGCGATGGCGACGGTGTTACCACCGAATTTGATTGCGACGACTTCGACCCGACGGTTACCAGTTGTAATGAGCCGCCGCTGGCCAATGCCGGGCCCGATCAGGTGCTCGAATGCGCCGACCCGAGCGGTACCAGCGCATTGCTCGATGGCAGCGCTTCCAGCGACCCGGATATGGATATGCTTAGCTACCTGTGGAGCGCCCCGGGCGTGGTTTTCGACGATGCCACCAGTATTTCACCAAATGGGCTGTTTCCGAAAGGTAGCACCACGGTGACGCTGACTGTATCGGATGGCGAGTTTGAAGATAGCGATGAAGTGCAAATCACTGTCGAAGATACAACCCCGCCTGACATTTTCCTGTCACTCGATCCAGATAACCTTTGGCCGCCGAATCACCGCATGGTAACTATCAATGCCTCGGTGATGGTATCCGATAGCTGCGATGCTAACCCGGCATGGTGGCTGGCTTCGGTGAGCAGTAACGAAGCTGATAACGGTCAGGGTGATGGCAATACCGTGAACGATATCCAGAATGCTGATATTGGAACGTCCGATAGTCAGTTCGATGTTCGCGCCGAGCGCACGGGCAATGGTAATGGTCGAATATACAGCGTGGACTATGCGGTCGAAGATGCCGATGGCAACACCGCTGCGGCCACGGCGACGGTTACGGTTGCCCACGATCAGGGAAGTTGAGACGCCTGAATAATTCCGCCTGAGTTAGTCTTATAGCAGTGCCCTGAATCACAGGGCACTGCCGCGTTATCCCTGCGGCATGAATAAGGCGCCGCTATAAAGAACCGGCCCTGTCGGCACTGCCTCGGGCGATCCACCCAGAGGCTCGAGGCTGACCGCGAGTAGCTGCGAGCGCGAAATTGCCGCCAGGGCGAGGCTGTCCAGTTGGATAGTTTTGCGGCCCGATTTGGGCAATAAACCCAGTGATACCGGCTTGCCATCGTCCTGTATGGTCCAGAGTTCGAAGTCTTTGTCGGGTTGTGCAGTCGCGATGCTTTGCACTTCGACATCCAGACGCGCCGACTTCGGGTAAATACGCGTTACCCAGAAGCTGCCCTCGGCATTGGCAAGCACGCTTACGGCGGCGGCTTCGGGCTGGGTAACCACCACGGTTTCAATAATGGTTTCGGCAGGCTGGTTGGCTGCCTGCCACCAGCCCAGGCTAGTGATGCTAATGGTTAGCGCCAGCATTGCTACCGCGGCGACATTGAGGAATCCCCATTTTTTCTGCAGACTTGCTTCTGCCTTCGAGTCAACCGCTGGACTGATTTCCCTGGCTATGCG
This sequence comes from uncultured Gammaproteobacteria bacterium, assembly GCA_963976575.1. Lineage (GTDB taxonomy): Bacteria > Pseudomonadota > Gammaproteobacteria. The sequence continues at coordinate 14,716 of CAXBMV010000014.1, forward strand.
TTGCCAAACAAGTTCGGATGGCTGCACCGGGTCGAGTGATAACAGCAACGGCTGAAGCCGCTCCTCCCAGGCCTGCACGCGTTCGCGGGCCAATGGGGAGAGGTGCAGGATATCGGCAAAGCGGCGACGTGCGCGAGAGCCCATGGTACCGAGCACGTATCGTTGAGCCAGTGCTTCGATGAGTTCGGGTTTGGAATAATTCATTTCTGCATACACTCGCTGAGTTTTTCCAGACCGCGTCGCACCCAGCTCTTTATCGAGTTGATCGAATTATCGCGGACCTGGGCGATTTCCCCAAAACTGAAACCATTGA
>CAXBMV010000015.1:0-14985 GCA_963976575.1 uncultured Gammaproteobacteria bacterium
GAGCAAGGACAGATTGGTTATTTATCACAATCCCCGTTGTAGTAAATCGCGTGAAACTTTGCAGATTCTTGAAGACCACAACCAGATACCCGAAATTATTGAATATTTGCAGGATCCACCGACTATGGAAGAATTAACCGCAATCATCAAGATGCTGGGGATATCACCACGCGAACTGATGCGCACCACCGAACAGGTATATAAAGATGCCGAGCTAGACGACGATTCGATCAGCGACGAAGAAATCATCGAAGCCCTGTGCGAATATCCTGACTTGATGCAACGCCCCATTGTGGTTTCAGGAAACAAGGCCGTTATCGGACGGCCTCCACTGAAGGTGCTGGAAATCATTGCTTAAAGTACTCATCGTTTATTACAGCCGGCATGGCAGTGTTACGCGTATGGCCGAACAGATAGGCCTCGGGGTTGATTCCAATCCACAGTGTGAATCGGTTGTCCGATGCCTGCCGCCGGTTTCAGCCAACAACCAGCAGAGCGAACCCGATCTCGCCGAACAGGGCCCTGCCTACGCACAGATTTCAGACCTTGAAGCCTGCGATGCGTTGATACTAGGCAGCCCCGGATATTTCGGCAACATGGCCGCGCCGCTTAAACACTTTCTTGATTCAACCAGCGCATTGTGGATATCAGGCGGATTGATCGGCAAGCCAGCCGCAGTTTTTACTGCGACTTCGAGCATGCATGGCGGCCAGGAGTCGGTACTCACCAGCATGATGCTGCCACTGTTGCATCATGGCATGTTGCTATGCGGCATACCCTATTCCGAACCTGCTTTGAATCGAACCGGTAGCGGAGCGACACCCTATGGCGCCAGCCATGTCGCCGGGCAACAGGGTCGGGCATTGAGCGATGACGAGATCAGCGCCTGTAGAACCCTGGGGAAACGTATCGCAGGCTTGAGCTGCAAGCTTGCCTGAACACATGCATCCACTAAAAGCCATCAGCCTGATTGCCTGGGGAGGCCTGTTGCTCGCCCAGATCAGCCTGTTCTGGGTGATGGCCAGCGATGTCTACTGGGCCCTGCTTGCCACACTGCCGTTGATACTGCCGTTGAAGGGTTTGTTCGTTGACCGGGTCTACACTTATCGCTGGATCGGGTTTCTCGCGCTGGTTTACATTTGCCTCGGCATCAGCGAGCTGGTCTCAAATGCCGAATTGAGACTCTATGCATTTGCTACGACTATTTGCAGTACCCTGCTATTTCTCGCGAGTATTTATTACGCACGCTATCTGGCAGGCAAACCTGCCTGAGTAGTCGGGGGCTGTTCCGCCAGCGCCTGCTTGACCAGTGGAATTGTCACCCGGCGCTGACGCAGTAAAGATGCACTGTCGAGCAGACGCAGGATCTGCATTTGCGAACCCAGATTTCGCGAATGATGGTTGAGCAGATAAGAAATGACATCGTTGGATAAATCGATCCCCAGCAGCGCGGCACGGCGTTGCATAATGACGCGAATATCATCTTCGCTATTGTCGGGCAACTGCAGGAGCAGCCCCCAAAACAGGCGGGAGCGAAAATCATCCAGCTTGCAGTCCAGCTGTTGCGGTCTGACCGAGAGTGAAAAAATAAAACGAAACTCGCCCTGACGACATCGATTCATCACCTGGTAGAAGCGCTCTTCCCAAACACCTATGCCGGCAATCGCGTCGAGATTATCAATCGCAAGCACGTCGCATTGCTCGAATCCTTCGAAATGCATGGCATCGCTTTCGATCAATTGCGCTGCGTCATAAATCTGCAAGCTGATATCGGCTTCCCGGGCATAGCGGGCGCAGGCATTGAGTAAATGGGTTTTACCGCTGCTGGCCTCTCCCCATAAGCCCAGCTGCGATTCTCCTTTCCCCATAACCAGCGATTTCAGGCTATCAACAATCAGGTCGGCGCTGCTGGCGAAGTAGTTTTCGAAGCTGTATTGGCGATCCAGCAATAATGGCAGGACAATCTGTTTAATTACTGACTCCGATCGATATAGCTGTAATTAAGAATTATCTGGTCGTCACCCTGGGTATTCACCTGGGGAAAATCTTCCTGCTCCAGAACTTCGCCAAACTCAATAAGACGCTGCAGATCCGCAGCATCATTTCGCAGCTTCAATCGATAGGTCACGACATCGCCATTGATTTTCGTGAGGCGCACGCTATCGACCACATTAAGTGTCTGCAAGTAAGCCTGCACCTTAATCAGCTTTTCTATGCCCTCCAGCGACGAAACGCTGAGCAATAGGGTCTGATCGACGCGCCGGTGATCTTCCAGGGCATATTCCAGCGCCAGAATTCTTGCCAGATGAGTAATCACCTGGCCGACAACGTCGTTTTTCTGGGAAGCCTTGTATGTCCATTTAAATATCTGGTCGGCAAAGCGAACCTCCCAGTCACCTTGCTAGCCCTGTCCGCTGCGGCCGACGATCTGTCCGATGACCAGCGCATCCGGAGAGTATCTTGCCGCCATGCGCTTGATTCCCTCGACTTCTCTCGAAACGATATCTCCGATATTGATCATGGAAATATCTTCCAGATCCATCAACGGAAACAAAACCGGCACAGCGTGTCTGGAAGCGGCCTGATCGAGCAATTCGATCAGGTCGGGGGTCGCGTCCTGGGACACCAACTTGATATTCTCATTGACGTCGTAGGAAATCACCAACAGGCTGCTGGGGCGTTCGCGCCCCCAGATCGGGAAATTATGTTCGCGTAACAGACCTTCGATCAACTGCTGATCAAAATCGATTCGCAATAGCAGTCGATTGCTTTCAAATTCCTCTTCGTCTGGCAGGTTTTGGCTGATATAGCGAAATTGCTTCACGTAACGCGAACTGCGTTCAGTGGGTCGCTCGAAGGCGCTACTTTTCAAAGCGTCGTCGGATCCACTCACCTTGATCACCACCTGTCGGAAGGCTTCGCTGAAGGCTTCCAGACGCAGACTTGTGGTCTGATCGGCTATCGGCATCTCCACCGTGAACAGGTCTTCGACCATAACGGCCCCCGCTATTTGCTGCAATGAGCAGTAAATCAGCAACATTGAAAATACGCTTTTGCTTAACTTCATTCGTTTCTCTGCTTCCTTTGCACGGACATTTGAAAATTAGGCGTGTAAAATAGCACACCCCAATTATTTCCTGAACCAGCAAACCATGAATCCTGAACATTCCCTTAGCTATCGAGAATCGGGTGTAAATATAGACGCCGGTAATGAACTGGTAGAGCGCATCAAACCGGTCATAAAATCCACCCATCGCGAGGGCTGCATCGGCAGTATTGGCGGATTCGGGGGATTGTTCGAGTTGCCTCTTGATCGTTATAACAAACCACTGCTGGTATCGGGCACCGATGGTGTGGGCACCAAATTGAAACTGGCTATAGAGCTGGGCATTTACGACAGCATCGGTATCGATCTGGTAGCCATGTGCGCCAACGACATTGCCGTACTTGGCGCAGAGGCGTTGTTTTTCCTCGATTATTATGCCACCGGAAAGCTGCACATCGAACAGGCCGAAAAGGTTATAGAAGGGATTGCCGAGGGTTGCCTTCAGGCGGGATGCGCTCTGATCGGCGGTGAAACCGCGGAAATGCCGGGAGTTTACGGCGGCGATGATTTCGACCTCGCCGGCTTTTGCGTCGGTATTGTGGAAAAAGACAAGGTCATCGACGGCAGCAAAGTCAGAGCGGGTAACAAGCTGATTGCTCTGGCTTCCTCGGGACCGCATTCCAATGGCTATTCACTGGTTCGCAAAATAATCGAACATTCAGGAGCTGACCTGCAACAAGCTTGTGGTGAGCAAACGCTCGCCGAGGCATTGATCAAGCCAACTCGCATTTATGTGAAGAACCTGCTCGAACTGGCAGCCGACTGCCCACCGAATGCCATCGCCCACATCACCGGTGGTGGCCTGATCGACAATATACCACGCGTGTTACCCTCCGACTGCAGCGCCAAACTGGCTCTGGACAGCTGGGAATTCCCTCCTGTTTTCAAATGGTTACAACAATCAGGCAAGGTAGAACAGGTGGAAATGCTGCGTACCTTCAACTGTGGCGTGGGCATGGTACTGGCGGTAGACGCGGCCAGTTCCGATGCATGCCTGGCGCGGCTGCAGTCGCTCGGTGAAACCGCCTGGCAAATCGGTGAGGTGGTCACCCGCGAAGATCAGGCGGCGGTTATTCTGGCATGAGCAAAACGCTTTCGCTGGTGGTATTGATATCCGGCAATGGCAGCAATCTGCAATCGATCATCGACCAGATCGAACTGGGGCAGCTGGACGCCAAAATAGTCGCGGTGATCTCCAACAGGCCCGATGCACACGGCTTGACTCGCGCCTGCCTGCACAACATTCCCGGGATGATCCTCGACCACGCCGACTTCGCCAGCCGGGAGGCTTTCGACGAACAATTGCAACGCCTGCTGGAGCCTCTGCAACCCGATTACATTCTGCTGGCTGGATTTATGCGCATCCTCGGTTCAGCTTTTATTCAGGCCTATGCGGATAAGATACTGAACATTCATCCCTCGCTGCTGCCAGCCTACAAGGGCCTTGGCACTTATCGTCGCGCCATGGAGCAGGGAGAAAGCGAGCATGGTGTCAGTATCCACCTGGTTACCGCGCAGCTCGATGACGGCCCGGTTTTATTACAGGGCCGCTATCCGATCGAGGCTGGCGACAGTGTTGAAGATTTACAGTATAAGGGACATCAGCTTGAGCATCGCATGTATCCGCAACTGCTGCGCTGGTTGAGCGAAGGCAAGCTAAAAATTGGCGGAGGCCGCATTATCTATGGGCAAGCAGAGCTGGAAAATCCGATCGAGTATGAATACTAAAGCTCTATTGCTGCTACTTGCTGTTGGACTAAGCCTGTCGGTACCATTTGCTGCATCCGCGACTGAATTGCGGGCATTTACCGCGCAATACAAGGTTTACAAGGGTGGCGTACAGATTGCCAACAGTGAACTCAGCCTGAAACATAGCAATGAGTTGTGGAGCTGGCGCTTGTCCACCAAGGCGAGAGGACTATACGCCCTGTTTACCAGGAAAAACCCCTACTCCGAAACCACCTTCTTTCTCGAGGGTGATCTTCCCAGGTTACACAACATCCTGGTGACAGATCGTTCCGACGAAAAGGAATATGAGTCAGCGCGCTTCGACTGGGAATCGGGGAAAATCGAAGTGCTGCGCAAAAACAAGCAACAACAGCTCATCATCAGCGAAACCGTGTACGACTATCAAAGCATCCACCTGCTCGCTGCCAGTATGACGCGACAGCAACAAACATCCCGCACTGTCAGCTTTTACCGCAATGGCAACCTGTCCATATCCCTGCTCGAATACAACGGTCGCTCCGGGTATGAACTGAATGGCAGGGAAATAACGGTTGATCAGTATTCGCAGACCATCAGCGACTCTGATTCGACAATAAAGTACAGCTACGACAGCGAAAACCCGACCCTGCCCGTACGCGTCGAGCACATCAAGAAAGATGGATCATCTTCGATTCTGCTACTGCAAAGAGTCGACTGGCAACTATAGCCGCGTAAACCCTTCCTCTTCTTGCAGGCGCTCGATTTCGGCCGGCGCGAATGGCACTTGTTCGATAAAACTGGGCAGTTCACTTTGTTCGATATTCAGCGAACGCATCTTCGTCTGGCACGCCTTGATATCGATGATATTATCCTGATCCAGCAGTCTGGCCCTTTCCACCAGCGACTGATTAGACGAGTAGTTTTCCTTCTGGAACAATTGCAGTTCATCGCCGTGTAACACTATGGCGATGCGATTATGCTCGCCCGAATTGAACAGGGCGCGCAATTCCTCGGCCCGGTCGAGCACCACATCAAGTTGCTGCGCGGTACTCACGGTAACGCCAAATACATAACCAGGGTCGCTCTGGGCATTTACCTGACAACAGGCGCAAACCAGGGCCAGCGTAAATCCCAGCTGGCTGCGCAGAAACACTAGTCGGAACCGGCTATGGTCATATTTTCGAGCAGAATCGAACCACAACGGATGTTACCGCGCAGGTCAACATCATTACCAATCTCAACGATTCGCATAAACATGTCGCTCAAATTCGATGCAATGGTGACTTCTTCTACCGCATGGGAAATCTTGCCATTTTCGACCCAGAAACCGGCAGCACCACGGGAATAATCCCCGGTTACCGTATTTACGCCGTGCCCCATCAGCTCGGTAACCAGCAATCCGCTGTGCATGCTGGCGATACATTCCTCGAAACTCTTGCCGGTATCCTTGAGGCTCAAGTTATGCACACCGCTGGCGTGACCCGTCGTGCTCAGATTCAACTTTCGGGCCGAATAGCTATCCAGCAGATAATTCTGAACCACGCCATCTGCAACCAGAGGCGCTGCGCGCAGGGATACACCCTCACCATCGAAATTGGCCGACCCGAGGGCTCGCGGCTCGAAGGGATTTTCCTGCAATTGAATGAATTCCGGGAATACCCGGGTGCCGGCCGCGTCGAGCAAAAAACTCGCCTTGCGGAACTGCGCGGAACCACCAATGGCGGAGGTGAAATGGCTGATAATACTGCGCGCCATATCGGCACAGAATAATACTGGTGCCTGCCGTGTTTTCAGTTTCTCGGCATCGAGACGGCTAATGGTGCGCTCGGCTGCCTTTTCGCCGATGCTGGTAGCGCTGGCGAGCCCTTCCGCCCTGCGATTGACGTCGTACCAGTAATCGCGCTGCATGTTACCACCCGATTCGGCTACCACCGCGCAACTGATGCCGTGTCGGGTTTTATGTTGTGCCTGCAGGAAGCCGTGGGTATTGCCGTAAATCGATACCCCCGCATTCAGTTCCACCGATGCACCTTCGGAATTGACGATGCGACTATCGTAAGAGAGCGCGCTATTTTCGCATTCCAGCGCAAGGTCAATGACTGCCTGCGGTTCCAGATTCCACGGATGATACAAATCGAGATCATGTATTTCGCTGGCCATGCGATCTGCGTCTGCCAGACCGGCGCAGGGATCTTCCGACGTGTAACGGGCTATATTGCAGGCAGCTTCTACGGTTTTACGCAAGGCCGCGGGGTCAAGGTTTGAGGTACTCGCGCTGCCCTTGTGCTGCCCCACGTAAACACTGATGCCCAGACCGTTATCGAGCTGGTGCTCGATATTTTCCACCGAACCCATGCGTGTCGATACCGACAGACCCTGGGAAACCGAGAGTCCGACCTCTGCCTGGCTGGCGCCTGCGGCCTGTGCCATTTTAAGCGTATCGGCGACGATGTTTTTAAACGATTCCGCATGCGGAAATGCTAATATGTCATTCTTATCTAGTTGCATCTAAATATTTTATCCCAAGCAGATATGGAAAACGAAGTAGAGATTGACGAGATTGAACTGGTCAGCAAAACCCAGCTCAAACGCGAAAGCCATGAAATTCAAAATCTGGGCAAACGACTTGCTGCCCTGTCCAGTGCTCAACTGGCACGGGTGCCGTTGGATGGCCCGGTTCTGCAAGCCATTGCGCTGGCGCATAAAATACAGAATAAACGCAGCGCATTAAAGCGTCATTACCAGTTTCTCGGTAAATTGCTGCGCGCGCGCGATACCGAAATCATATTTGCCGCACTGGATAATATCGATCGCGAAAGCCAGCATTCGTTACAACGTCACCACCGCGCCGAATACTGGCGTGACCGGGTAGTCGAAAATGGCATGGAGGCGATCAACCGGCTCATCGACGAATGCGCTGTCATCGATCGCCAGAAACTGCGCCAATTATGGCGTAATTATGATGGCGCAGCCAGCGATGCCAAAAGGATCCAGAACTCCAGGTTGATTTACAAGGAAATAAAGCTGGTTCTTGACAACTTCTGATCCGGTACCCGGTTTCAAGCTTACCCGGGGCTAGCCGGTATAATGGGAGTTGTGCATTCCACATCGGCGTTTTGTGCCCGGTTTCGCAAAAAATGATCCATTAGCACTATAGCCAGCATAGCCTCTGCTATCGGCGTCGCGCGAATCCCGACGCAGGGGTCGTGCCTACCCTTGGTGCGGATCTCGACCGCGTTTCCGGCCAGGTCGACGGATCGACCCGACAGATGAATGCTCGAGGTCGGTTTTAAAGCGATTTGCACCAGCAGGTCCTGCCCCGAAGTGATGCCACCGAGGGTGCCGCCCGCGTGGTTGGAGAGGAAGCCTTCCGGGGTAATTTCATCCCTGTTTTGCGTCCCTTTCAATTCGATACTAGCGAACCCGGCACCAATCTCGACTCCCTTTACCGCATTAATACTCATCATCGCGTGGGCGATATCGGCATCGATGCGATCAAAAATGGGCTCACCCAACCCGGGTGGAACACCGTTTGCCACCACCGATATTTTCGCACCTATGGATTCCCCCTCCTTGCGCAAGGCATCCATGTATTTCTCCATTTCCGCAACCATGGCTGCGTCGGGACAAAAGAAAGCATTTTTCTCGACTTCATCCCAGTCGAATTCAACAGGCTTGAGCGGACCCAGTTGCGACAGGTAGCCGCGGATCAGAATGCCGCAGCGCTCGGCCAGATATTTCTTGGCAATGCCGCCAGCAGCGACGCGCATCGCGGTTTCACGTGCCGAGGAACGACCACCACCCCGGTAATCACGAATTCCGTATTTTTGTATATAACTATAATCGGCATGACCCGGACGAAATTGATTCATGATGTTGCTATAGTCCTTGGAACGCTGATCCTGGTTATGAATAATCAGGCAAATCGGAGTCCCGGTGGTCTTACCCTCGAAAGTACCGGAGAGGATCTGTACGCTATCATCCTCTCGGCGCTGAGTGGTGTAACGCGAGGTACCCGGCTTGCGTCGGTCCAGATCGACCTGCAAGTCGGCCTCACAAAGAGCCAACCCGGGTGGGCATCCATCGACGATGCAACCAATTGCACTACCGTGACTTTCACCGAATGATGTTACGACAAAAGATTTGCCAAAACTGTTACCTGACATAGCCGTCCTGTGAATTGAACTAGTGAGTTAATAATCATCTAACTGGAATGCAGCATTCTACTAAAAAACTCGGCATGATGTTCACCGCTTGCGCCTGGCTACTCGGTTTTTTTCTGCTGGCCTTGCTGTTTTCCAAAATACTCGACACGCAGAACAACCCCAACCGCTCGCTGAACATCACCCAAACCGGAGAGTATCGGCAGGTAGTACTAAGCCGCAATCGCTACGGCCACTACGTGTTTGACGGCGAAATCAACCAAAAGAAGGTCACCTTTCTTGTCGACACCGGTGCCACTACGACCTCCATCCCCGGCAAGCTGCAGGGCTATCTGGGTCTGGACGCCGGCCGCGCCATAACAATGACAACCGCGAATGGCGACAGTACCGCCTATATGACGCAGCTAGGGCAGCTCGGCATAGGTACAATCGAATTCACCGATATCAGAGCTGCCATTGTCCCGGGATTCAGCGGAAACGAAGTCTTGCTGGGTATGAATGTGCTCAAGCAGATGGAATTAATACAACGCGATGGTGAATTAATCATCCGTCAATACCTGTAAACAGCATGAAAATATGAAAAATAATTATTTAAATCGATTTAACGGTGAACTTCTCCCGCCGGCTTTTCTCTAATCCGGCGTATTTGGTAAAAAATACCAATGCAACACATCGAATATTATTGAGGATAATAAAATGATTACTGCCAGAAAAACCACCGGTTTTGCTTTAGCCGCTGCTGCTGCCACCATGTTCGCAATAGCACCCATGAGCGCCACTGCCGCCGAAAAAGCGGGTAAATGCTTTAATGTTAATTCTTGCAAAGGCACCAGTGCCTGCGCAACCGCAACCAGCAGCTGTGCTGGACAAAACTCATGCGCCGGTCAGGGCTGGGTTAAGCGTACCAAAGCTGAATGCGAAGGCGCCGGCGGAAAATTCGAAGCCTAGAATCTCGCCAGCCGTTAACTAAAATGCACCGGCAATGCCGGTGCATTTTTTTTGCCCCACCGATACAATTAAACCCCGATCAAGTTGGCAGCCTTGCACGATATGCCCAAAACCGCGTCATCGAAAAAACCCTATCTCGGATTTGGCCTTGGGCTCAGGGCGGAGCACTACCAGGATATACTCGAGCAAAAACCCGCCAATATCGACTGGCTGGAAATCCTCAGCGAAAATTACATGGTCGAGGGTGGCAAGCCACTGTATTTTCTCGATGCGATACGTTGCGACTAGCCGATGGTCATGCACGGTGTTTCCATGTCGCTGGGCAGCACCGATGAAATTGATTACGCCTACCTGAAACAACTGAAGGCCCTGATCGACCGCGTGCAACCACGATGGTTTTCAGATCACTTATGTTGGACCGGAGTCGATCACAAGAATATGCACGACCTGCTGCCCCTGCCCTATACCGAGGAAGCAGTGACGCATGTCGCCGAGCGCATTTCCCGGGTGCAGGACTTTATCGGTAGTCAAATGCTGATCGAAAACCTGTCCAGTTATATTACCTATTGCGAAGATGTCATGCCGGAGTGGGAATTTCTTGCTGCTATTGCGGAAAAAGCCGACTGCTACCTGCTGCTCGACGTGAACAATATTTACGTGAGCAGTTTCAATCATCACTACGACCCCCTCGATTACCTCGCAGGCATTCCCGCAGAGCGCGTATGGCAACACCATATTGCCGGGCACAGCAACGAGGGCAATCTGATTATCGATACCCACGACCAGGACGTGATAGACCCGGTCTGGGAATTATACGAGGCCACCGCGAAACGCCTCGGACCGGTGTCGACGATGATCGAGCGCGATGGCAATATTCCGAGCCTGGAAAACCTGCTCACAGAACTCGACAAGGCGCGTCGCATCGCCACTCCAATTTACCAGTCGGCCGGAACCAATGTCTCATCTGCGTGACCTGCAACTGCGTTTCCAGAATTACCTGATCGAGGATTCGGCAGAAATCGAAAGCGATATTATCGGTACCGAGCATGCCCTCGCCGAGCATCGATTGGGCATCTATTACAATGCTTATCGCATACGCCTGATCGATAGCCTGGCGGTAGACTATGCCGCAATGGAAAGGGTAATCGGACGCGATGCCTTCGAGCAGCTTGCGCTCGATTATCTGCAGCACTATCCTTCCAGCCATCCATCGGTGAGGTGGTTTGGTGCTCAGCTGCCTGAATATCTGGGTCGACACTACAAAGGCGACGACGCCGAATTCCTGCAGGAGCTGGCCAGTTTCGAATGGGCCCAGTCGATGGTATTCGACGCCGCCGACTGTGCCGGGCCGGTACAACTGGAAGAAATTGCGCGCCTGCCGGGCGAGGCCTGGGCCAGCCTCAGTTTCGAATTTATTCCGGCGTTGCGCTGGCTCGACCTCCACTGGAACGTTACACAGATCGAAAATTCTGTCGATAAAGATGATACTATGCCGCCAAAACAACGTGCCGATTATCCCTTGCGCTGGTTATTATGGCGTCGCGATATGAAGACTTACTGGCGATCACTGGAAGTACACGAAGCCTGGGCGCTCGAAAACGCGGCCAATGGCGCCGACTTTGCACAGATTTGCGAAGGACTGCTGGAATGGGTTGATGAACAACAGGTTGCGCTTTGCGCGGCCGGGTTTTTGAAACAATGGGTCAGCGACCAATTGTTGCAAAGCCTCGACTGGCAACGCTAAAGCGGGAACAATATCGACAAAAACTATAAGCATATATGCATCAACGACTAACTTCGAAACGCTAAACCCATTAAACTCTCAGCCGTTTAACAAATCATTTACTTAGGGAACCTATGCTATGCCTGATCTCGACCTTAAACTCAAGGATCTCGATGTTTTCCATGGTTTCATCCGCCGTCACATCGGTCCAGGGTCGGTAGACGAACCGGCAATGCTGGCCGAACTGGGACTGGAAAGCCTCGACGAATTACTCGACAAGGTAGTCCCTGAATCGATCAGGCGACGCAAGACACTGAAAGTCAAAGGCAGCCTCAGCGAGCGCCAGGTTCTCGATCGCCTTTACCTGATCTCGACCCGCAACCAGCTATTCAAATCCTTTATCGGCATGGGCTATTACAATACACAGACGCCGACCGCCATCGAACGCAACCTGCTGCGTAACCCGGCCTGGTATACCGCCTATACACCCTACCAGCCGGAAATATCGCAAGGAAGATTAGAAGCCCTGTTGAATTTCCAGACCATGGTCAGCGATCTCACCGGCATGGAGCTGGCCAACGCATCGATGCTCGACGAAGCCACCGCTGCGGCCGAAGCCATGACCATGTGTCAACGCCTCGCCAAGAGCAAAAGCCAGGTTTTTTATGTCGCCGAAACCTGCCACCCGCAAACCATAGAAGTCGTTTGTAACCGTGCAGGCCACCTCGGCATCAAGGTTGTCATTGGTGATCCCTTCGACGCCGCCGACAATCCCGAACTCTTTGGCGTGCTGCTGCAATACCCCTGCTCTACCGGTGAAGTGCACGATTACCGCGAGCTGGTCGCAAAAATACATGAAAAACAGGGACTGGTCGCGGTTGCTGCCGACCTGCTTAGCCTGACCTTGTTAACACCACCGGGAGAATTCGATGCCGACATAGTAGTCGGTTCCTCGCAACGCTTTGGTGTGCCGCTGGGTTACGGCGGACCACACGCGGCTTTCATGGCGACGCGCGATGCCTTCAAGCGTTCCTTACCGGGCCGCCTCGTCGGTGTATCCAGGGATAGCGGCGGCAAGCGCGCACTGCGCCTGGCCCTGCAAACCCGCGAGCAGCATATTCGCCGCGAAAAGGCGACCAGCAACATTTGCACCGCGCAGGCCTTGCTGGCGATCATGGCCAGCATGTACGCGGTCTATCATGGCCCGGACGAAATCTGCCGTATCGCACAGCGCGTGCATCGCCTCACCGTATTGCTCGCCGACGGTTTGCGTGCGCTCGGCCTGAAGGTTCCAACGCAGCACTTCTTCGATACCATTACCGTCACCACCGGCAACGCCACCGAGTTTATTCTTGCCGCCGCGCGCGCCGAGAAAATGAACCTGCGCCACGTCGATGCCCGCACCGTCGGTATTTCGCTGGATGAAATCACCACACGCGAAGACGTGATTACGCTGTTTAACGTATTTACCCACGACCAGGGCGACCAGGTTTCACTGGACGAACTCGACGACAAGGCCAAACATTGTTTGCCGCCCGAACTATTGCGCACAAGCGATTACCTGACCCACCCGGTGTTCGCCAACCACCACTCGGAAACCGACCTGATGCGTTACATGCGCAGCCTCGCTGACAAGGACCTGGCGCTGGATCGAACCATGATCCCACTGGGTTCCTGCACGATGAAACTGAATTCGGCGACGCAGCTGGTTCCGGTTACCTGGCCGGGATTTGGCCGCATCCACCCCTTCGTGCCGCTGGATCAGGCACAGGGCTACCAGCTCCTGATAACCGAGCTCGAACAAATGCTCTGCGCCTGTACCGGCTACGATGCGATTTCCCTGCAACCCAATTCCGGTGCACAGGGTGAATACGCCGGTCTGTTGGCGATCAAGTCTTACCACCAGAGTCGTGACGAAGGGCATAGAAATATCTGCGTGATTCCGGCATCCGCACACGGTACCAACCCGGCCTCGGCGCAAATGGCGGGGATGAAAGTAGTCGTAGTCGGCACCGCCAAAACCGGCAATATCGACATGGAAGATCTCAAGGCCAAGTGTGAAAAGCACAGCGAAAACCTGGCTGCGATCATGATTACCTATCCGTCCACGCACGGCGTTTTCGAAGACGATGTGCGCGAAGTCTGCGAACTTGTGCATTCCCACGGTGGCCAGGTGTATATAGACGGCGCCAACATGAATGCGATGGTCGGTGTCTGCGCGCCAGGCAAGTTTGGCGGTGACGTATCGCATCTGAACCTGCACAAAACCTTCAGCATCCCGCACGGTGGTGGTGGCCCGGGTGTCGGCCCTATCGGCGTCAAGGAACATCTCAAGCCGTTTCTGCCCTCGACCAGCCAGCACAGCAATGGCGGCATCAACAAGGTCGCCGCCGCGCCCTTCGGTAGCGCGGGCATCCTGCCCATTCCCTGGGCCTATATCGCGCTGCTGGGACAACAGGGTTTACCCAAGGCAACCGCCACGGCGATACTCAACGCGAATTACATTGCCAGCCGTCTGAATGATCATTTTCCCATTCTCTACACCGGCACCAACGGCATGGTTGCACACGAGTGCATCATCGACACACGCGTGGTCAAGGGCTGTGGCATTACCGTTGACGATATCGCCAAGCGCCTGATCGATTACGGTTTTCACGCACCCACCATGTCCTTCCCGGTACCGGGTACGCTGATGATAGAGCCGACCGAGTCAGAGTCGAGGGAAGAAATCGATCGATTCTGCGATGCGATGATTGCAATCCGCGCTGAAATCCGTGAAATCGAGGAAGGCCGTATGGATCCGGAGGACAATCCGCTGAAGCACGCACCGCATACCACCGACGCGGTCTGCGCAAACGAGTGGCCGCATGCCTATAGCCGCGAACAGGCGGCTTACCCCTTGCCCAGTCTGCGCGCCTACAAGTACTGGTCGCCGGTAGGACGGGTAGACAATGTCTATGGCGACACCAACCTGATCTGTTCCTGCCCGCCACTGTCGGTATACGAAGAGGAAGATGCGTAAACAGGTAAATCCACGCCGTATCGAGACCATACTGGTTTCGCCATTGGCTTAATCTGGCGGATTACAAAGCTGGCTCGTAGCCACAGGAAAGTCGCATGGCGTTAAGTGTTTTTGATTTATTCTCGATCGGTATCGGACCCTCCAGTTCGCATACCGTGGGACCCATGCGCGCGGCTAACCGTTTCGCCCAGGGACTCAAAGACGATGGCCTGCTGCAAGACGTCAGCGCGATCAAGTCAAGCCTCTACGGCTCGCTAGGCGCCACCGGCAAGGGTCATGGCAGCGACAAAGCCATCATGCTCGGGCTGGAAGGCGA